>NZ_JBSZCG010000108.1:0-32732 GCF_054166365.1 Corynebacterium sp. UMB8791
GTGTTTGTAGTTGCGACAGCTGGCCACGTCGACCATGGAAAGTCCACCCTGGTCAAAGCGCTTACCGGAATGGAACCGGACCGCTGGGAGGAAGAGAAAGACCGGGGGCTCACGATCGACCTCGGGTTCGTGTGGACCAACGTCGATGGCGAAGACATCGCGTTCGTGGACGTCCCCGGGCACGAGCGCTTCATCGCGAACATGCTCGCGGGTGTTGGGCCAGTCACGGATGTCTTGTTTGTCGTCGCTGCGGACGAGGGCTGGATGCAGCAAACATTGGATCACCGGGACGCTATCGACGCGTTCGGCGTCCAGCACGGTGTTATCGCGATGACACGGGTGGATAAGGCGGATGCTGGGCGTCGACAAGCTGTGGCTGAAGAAACTCGACGGAATGTCGCTGGTACCAGTATGGAGCGTTGGCCTGTCGTCGAAGTTTCTGCCAAGACGGGCGAGGGGGTTGAAGAACTCAGGAGCGCGCTTGTGACGATGCTGCGGCAACAGCCGACGGCGGACCCTGCCGGGCGAATCCGGATGTGGGTCGACAGGGCGTTTCACATCAAAGGCGCCGGCACCGTTGTTACGGGGACGCTCACCAACGGAACAATTCAACCTGGGCAGACGCTGACGCTACAGACCGCTGCAGGTCAACGCGAAGTCACCGTGCGTGGTATCCAGTCGGAGGACACCGCAGTTGAAGAAGCCAAGCCGACGATGCGCGTCGCGCTCAACCTTCGCGGAGTGAGCGTCGACGAAGTTTCGCGTGGCGCGGCGCTGTGCACGCCAGAGAAGTGGCACACGACCTCTGTGGTGGATGTGCGCCATACCCACGGGGCTGCACTGAACGACGTGCCGCAGGAGGTTGTGGTGCACGTCGGTACTGCAGGAGTCAGCGCGAAAGTGCGACCGTTCGGTGCAAAGCACGCCAGGCTCATCCTCGAGCACGACCTGGTGCTGAGCATCGGGGACCGGTTGGTGCTGCGAGGCTCCGGTGCGCAGCAAATTCTCGGCGGGGTAGAGGCTATCGACGTCGACCCGCCCGCCCTTCCTCGGCGCGGCGACGGGCGGAGGCGCTCGGCGCAGCTTGAGGAGCTGCCGGATATCAACGTGGAGATCGCCAGACGGGTGGCAGTGCGGCCAGAACTGTTGGCAAGCCTTGGATTTGAGGTCGGCGATAAGCCTCCGCAAGGTACCGTGGCGTTTGCCGGGTACTGGATCCGCGCGCAGCAGGTAATGGAGTGGAAAGACACGTTGCTGCAGGCATTGCAAGCACGCCTTGCGGCGCATCCACTGTCGGCTGGGTTAGCTACTGGCGCGGCCGTGGAAGCTCTGCATCTGCCAGACGCGAAGCTGTTGCCGCTTGCTGTCGCCGCTGCGAAACTCAACACTCGCGACGGGTACGTCTGCAACACCTCCGAGGTCGATCTCGGGGAGGCAGAGCCAGGGGTCCAGAAACTCGAGGCGCAGCTTCTTGCCCATCCATTTAAGGCGCCCGAGGCGCGCGATCTCGAACAGCTCGGCCTGGGGGCGAAAGAGCTTGCGGCAGCGGAGCGGGCCGGAAGGATTCTACGACTCGGTGGCGGCGTAGTCGTTGCCGCAGATGCGATCACGCTTGCAACTGCGAGGCTGCGGGACTTGCCTCAGCCTTTCCGCACGACGGACGCGCGCCAGGCGCTCGAGACGACCCGCCGCGTTGCCATCCCGCTGCTCGAGCTTCTAGACGCACGCGGAATCACCCGCCAGATAGAGGCGGGTGTTCGAGTGCTGACGTAGCAGCCTCGTTCGGCTGTTCTAGTGTTCGTGCTCGTCTGCGTCCGCGTCGGCCTTCGTCTCGTGGACAGTGCCAGGCTTATGCTCTGGAGCGGCGTAGATTGAGTACACCTTCGCCGGGGCGTCGGACTCGTTCACGAAGTTGTGCCACTGGCCAGCAGGAACGAACGCTGCGTCATCGTCGCCGATGACCTTGTCAACAGTCAGATTATCTTCGGATGGGCCGATCATCGCGCGCAGCTCGCCGGATTCGACGCGAATGAACTGGTCGTGATCGTCGTGAATCTCTGCGCCAATCTCGCCACCTGCTGGGATGCTCATGACCGTCAGCTGAAGGTGCTTTCCGGTCCACAGAGTGTCACGAAATGCATCGTTATCAAGCGTTGCCTGCTCAATGTCGAACGTAACTGGGTTCGGCCCGTGGTCAGTGCGCAAAATCTTGGACATGATTCCTCCTCGCAAATAGGTTCGGTTTCACTCCACAGCATAGCGCGCTTTAGGGCTTGCGGTGCCGGCCTGCGTCTTGGCTGCGGCGCCGCCGTGCTTTTTGAACCTCGGTCAGGTAATCGCCGTCGTCGCTGCTAGGGGGCTCAGCAGTAGCTGTCTCAGCAAGTATCGACGCCTCTTCGTCCTCCACGACGTCGATGTCCACCAGCGGTGCAGGCTCAGCACCCTGAGTGTTCGTTCTCGGCCGGGTAGGAACTGCGGCACGGGAACGGTCAACGGTGACAGCCCACGAGCCGTCGGGGAACTGAACCGTCTCGAATTGTTTCCCACCGTCCGGGCCAGAGTGCGTGAGGTCAGGCACGTGCAGCCACATCGGGTCTGCTGCGTCTGAATAATCAGCAATGTCGAGGGCCGCCATGCCATCCAAGAAAAATGCGCGGGCGACTATACATCCGTTGTCGGGCGAAGGGGCGTCGAGAAGCATGGCACGAACATCGTCAAGGTCAGCTGCCGAGACGCAGCCGAGCACGCGCTCGCCCAGCGTAACTACGACGTCGGTGTCGCCCGCGGTTTGTAGTCCAACAAACCATTGGCCTGGCGCCAGGCTTGCGAGTTGCTCCGCGCTGAACTCGCCTCGCTCCGTATTGATGATCGCCATGTCACCGCTTGGCAGCACAAGGCAATCAGGACCCGCATTGTTGCGGGGGACAGCGAGCTGAGGCGGTGGCAAAATCACATCGACGGCGAACTTGCCGTGCTCAGCATCGAACTTCACCGCAGCCAACGTCATCGGTAGCAGCTGCGACTGATGGATTCGCTCCATGTCGACGTAACGGGCTCGGTCGAATTGAGCAATCTCTCCAAGAACACCGGCGCCGAGCCTCCGTACCCGCCAGTTTTCCTCGACCGCGTTTGGCTCGAGCACTACCGGCACGTATGACGTGTGGCGCGTGCCGCCGAATTCAGCAAACAAAGGCGACTGCACGACGTCAATGACGGTCACCTCCTCGCCGGCGCCCCACGTCGATGGCGCAAGCGGGTACACGGGGAGAGAGAGTTCCACAGCGTCATACTCCTATCTGCATCCAAAAAGTCACAACCTCATTGCTGCGGCCAGCGCCGCGGGGCCTGTTCAACAGGCGGTGGGGGAGCAGCGCCAAACCATGCGATTACAACACCCGCGACCGTGACACACAAGATACCTAACACCAGATGGGGAGTGAGCACGTCACCGCGAAACACCACGCCGAGAACCGTGCCCAGCACCGGCTCCATCGCGAACAACGTGCCGACAATCTGCGCCGATGTAAACCGTGCAGCCAGCGTGTCCGCCATATAGGGGATGACGACGCCAACGAAGCCCGCCAACGTCAGGAGCATCCAGCTATGCGCATCGAGCTTGACTGCATCATGAATTGAAAAAGGCAACGTAAGCAGAGCTGCGATCGTGATTGCGATTGCAAGCTCTCCCATTCCACCCGAGGACTTGCCCACCTTTTCCGCGAAGATTGTGTAGAGCGCGCAGAACGCGGCGCCGCACAACGCGAACACCACTCCCAGGGGATTGAGCCCCGACGAAGGCCCAGCAATCAATACAACCCCGGCGAGAGCAACCAGCGCCCACAGCCGAATCCACCATTGCCGAATACCAAAAAATGTCACGCAGCACGGGCCCAAGAAATCGATAGTGATTGCAGCACCCAGGGGGATACGCGCGATAGCTGCGTACAAAAACTGATTCATCAGCGCGATCGACGCGCCGAAGATGAATGCCTGCTTCCACTGCTCTTTCGACATCTCACGGGGGTTCGGCCGAAAAAGTACGAGAAGAATAACGGCGCCCAGCAAGAAGCGCAGTGTTGAGATGCTGACGGTACTAGCGACGACGAACAGGGAAGCAGCTAGCAACGCGGAGACCTGATTACCCAAGGACCCAACGAAGATAAGGCCGATGGGGCGAACCAACGTACGGGTCGAGCGCGCTGCCATGGAATCTTCCCCTTACCGGACGCGCCGAATCGCGGACACCACACCGACCACGATCAGGCCAACTACCAGGCCCGCGGTCAGAGAAATCCCAGTCTCCACGAACCAACCAAGGACACCGTTATGCACGGCGTTCACAGCGCGTTCGATTACCTCATGGATCACATGCAGTCCAAAGACCTCGTCGAGGCCCCGAAGGATGAGGTGGCCTCCGACCCACAACATCGCCACGGTGCCGATCACACCGATCGCCGAAAGCACAACGGGCATTGACTTCACCATCGCGTGGCCCAGTCTCGCTGCACGATCGCGCTGAATCATTGCACGGCCAATGTCATCGATCTTGACCAGGAGTGCCACTGCACCGTAGACCGCAAGGGTGATAAAAATGCCCACTGCGATGAGCACCGCAGCTTCCATCCAAATAGATTGATCCGCCACCTCGTCAAGGGAGATGATCATGATCTCCGCACTTAAAATGAGGTCTGTTCGAATTGCGCTTTTCACCAGTGCGTCTTCGTCCTGAGCAGTACGGTGTACGGCCGCCTCTTCGTCAGCCTCAACATCACTGGTCAATTTGTGCACGATCTTCTCGGCGCCCTCGAAACATAAATATGTGCCACCAATCATCAAAATTGGCACCAGTGCCCACGGCGCAAACGCGTTGAGTGCCAACGCGATCGGCAAAATGATGAGCAGCTTGTTCCGTAGTGAACCTTTCGTGATCTTCCAGATCATTGGAAGTTCGCGCGCCGGGGTGACGCCGGAAACGTATTGGGGCGTGACGGCGGCGTCGTCGATGACGACGCCTGCAGCTTTGGCGGACGTTTTCGCCGTGAGGGAAGCCACATCGTCCGCAGAAGAAGCTGCGGTTCTGGCAATGAGGGCGACGTCGTCAAAGAGGGCGAGGAGACCTCCGGCCATGTGTATTTCCCTTCCTAGGAATCGTTGCGGTGGGCGACCGAAAGTCTACACGGCGCTCTCTAGATACCTTTGTGCGCTCAAGGGCGAAGGAGCTGTGAAAAGGCTGTCAGTAAGCACCCCCAAAAGTGTAGAACCATGTCAGAAACCTGAATTATTTACCAATGTCGCAGTCTTATGTGGTGGAATAGAATGCATCTCATCAAGTGTGATGTAGTCCACTTGAGTGGAGGTAATTGAAGCTAGCTAACAACAATCTGAAGGAGGCGCTGTGCGTACAGTAAAAGCTGCAGCGATCTTGGCGGTAGGAACCCTCACACTCGGATTGGCTGCGTGTGGTGGATCCGGCAACGACGAGGCCGCAAGCGGTCAGGGTGAGTCGACCGGTGGCGACAACTATGTACTGGCATACGGCACCGAGCCGCAGAACCCGCTGATCCCGGGCAACACGAATGAGGTCGGTGGCGGACGCATCATCGACGAGATCTTCTCTGGCCTCATCTACTACGACACTGAGGGTAAGACCCATAACGACCTTGCAGAGTCCATCGACCTTGAGGGCGACACCCTCTACAAAGTCACGCTGAAGGACGGCGTGAAGTGGCAGGACGGAACTCCAGTTACGGCGAACGACTTTGTTGACGCATGGAACTACATCGTTGCGAATTCGCTGCTCGGCGAGAGCTTCTTTGAATCCATCAAGGGCTACGACCCAGAGGGCGTGCCAACCCTTGAGGGCCTCAACGTCATCGACGACAAGACCTTTACCATCGAGCTGAGCCAGCCTGAGGCAGACTTCCCAACCCGCCTCGGCTACTCCGCGTTCTTCCCAATGCACCCTTCGGCGTTCGAAGACATCGACGCCTACGGTGAGAACCCAATTTCCAACGGCCCGTACAAGCTGGCGGAGTGGAACCACAACCAGGACGCAACCATCGTTCCGAATGAGGAGTACGCCGGCGACAAGAAGCCGCAGAACGACGGCGTGACTTTCGTCTTCTACGCACAGCAGGATGCTGCATACGCTGACCTGCTCGCGGGCAACCTGGACGTCCTCGACGCTATTCCAGATTCCGCATTCGCAAGCTACGAAACGGAGTTGGGTGACCGCGCAGTAAACCAGCCGTCGGCTATCTTCCAGTCCTTCACCATTCCGGAGAACCTGGAGCACTTCAACGGTGAGGAAGGACAGCTGCGTCGTCAAGCCATCTCGATGGCGATCGACCGCGACGAGATCACGAAGACGATCTTCCAGGGCACCCGCACCCCGGCGACCGACTTCACCTCGCCAGTCATCCCTGGCCACTCTGACTCGCTCAACGGGGCAGAGGTACTCGAGTACAACCCAGAGGAAGCAAAGCGCCTGTGGGCTGAAGCAGACAAGATCAAACCATTCACCGGCGAGTTCTCCTTGTCCTACAACGCTGATGGCGGCCACCAGGCATGGGTCGATGCAGTTGCAAACTCCATCCGCAACACCCTTGGCATCGATGCAGTTGGCAACGCATACCCAGACTTCAAGTCCCTGCGTGATGACGTCACGAATAGGACCATCAAGGGCGCATTCCGTACCGGCTGGCAGGCAGACTACCCATCGCTGGGTAACTTCCTGAGCCCGCTGTACGCCTCCAATGGTGGTTCCAACGACGGTGACTACGCTAACCCTGAGGTGGACAACCTGCTGAAGGAAGCCGCTGCTGCAGGCGACGTCGAAGCCGCTACACCTATCTACAACAAGGTGCAGGAGCAGCTCCTGAAGGACTTGCCGGCAGTTCCACTGTGGTACGCGAACGTCAACGGTGGCTCCTCGGAGAACGTTGAGAACGTCGCGTTCAACTGGAAGTCCGTTCCGGTGTACACGCAAATCACCAAGAAGTAACAAAACCCCTACGCTCTGACCCATCCCACCCCGCCTGCGTACAAGCATGCGGGGTGTTGGGTTTGGGTGCGTCCATAAGCTCATGTTCAAAACGAAGAATTAAGGAGAGCCTGCAACCATGTTGCGATATATCGGGCGACGGCTCCTTCAGATGATTCCCGTGTTCTTTGGGGCCACGCTGCTGCTCTATGCGCTGGTGTTCCTCATGCCCGGTGATCCTGTCCAGGCCCTCGGCGGCGATCGTGGCTTGACCGAGGCCGCGAGAGCGCGCATTGAAGCCGAATACAACCTCGATAAACCTTTCATCGTCCAGTACCTGCTCTATCTGAAGGGCATTATGGTTGGCGACTTCGGAAAGACTTTCTCTGGCCAGCCCGTCGCCTCTGTGATGGCAAATGCGTTTCCGGTAACCATCAAGCTCGGCCTGATGGCACTCGCGTTTGAGGCGTTCTTCGGCATTCTCTTCGGATTCTTCGCAGGAATCCGCCGCGGTGGAATTTTTGATTCGACCGTGCTGGTTGTGTCCCTGTTCGTAATCGCAGTGCCGTCCTTTGTCATCGGCTTCGTGCTGCAGTACCTCGTGGGCGTGCGGTGGGGCTTGCTCCCCGTAACAGTGGGCAGGAATGAGTCTTTCATTGCCTTGTTGATGCCTGCCGTCGTGTTGGGTGCCTTATCGTGCGCGTACGTGATTCGATTGACCAGACAATCCATCAGCGATAACCTCCGCGCGGACTATGTGCGCACCGCACGTGCTAAGGGTCTGTCTAAGGGCACAGTGATGTCCCGCCACGTGCTGCGAAACTCCCTCATTCCAGTGGTGACGTTCTTGGGCGCTGACCTCGGCGCGCTCATGGGCGGTGCGATTGTGACAGAAGGCATCTTCGGCATCAACGGTGTCGGTGGCACGATCTACCAGGCCATCATTAAAGGTGAGCCCGCGACAGTCGTGTCCTTTACCACCGTGCTGGTGATCATCTACATCGTTGCCAACCTGATAGTTGACCTGCTCTACGCAGTACTTGACCCAAGGATCCGCTATGCATAACTCTCAAGATCTCACAGCAGCTGCCCGCGCTGGGCAGGAGTATTTCATCGCGGAAACGGACGAAACCGGACTCGGTGCTGTTGACGCAGTACAGGACGAGTCCGCTCCCACAAGTCAGTGGGGAGAGGCCTGGCGCGCGTTGCGACGCCGTCCTCTGTTTTGGGTATCCGCACTCCTGATTTTGTTCGCCATTCTGCTTGCCCTGGTGCCGGGCCTGTTTACTAGCGTGGACCCGCGTGAGTGCATGTTGTCTCGCTCACTTGGCGCGCCGGAGTCCGGTCACCCGTTTGGCTTTGACCGTCAAGGCTGCGACATTTACGCTCGCACAATTTATGGTGCGCGTGCATCGGTCACAGTCGGTGTGCTTACTACGATCGTCGTGACGGTCCTAGGTTCGCTGATCGGCGCGATCGCCGGTTTCTACGGCGGTATCTGGGACACCTTGCTGTCTCGCCTGACGGATATCTTCTTCGCTGTACCACTCGTGCTGGCAGCGATCGTGGTGATGTCCATGTTCCAGAACCAGCGCTCCATCTGGATGGTGGTGTTCGCGCTCTCTATGTTCGGTTGGACACAGATCGCGAGAATCGCGCGAGGCGCGGTGATGGGCGTGAAGAACGACGAGTTCGTCACCGCGGCACGCGCGCTCGGAGCGAGTGACGTGCGGATTATCTTCTCGCATATCTTGCCCAACGCGGCAGCACCGATCATTGTGTACGCCACCGTCGCGCTGGGTACGTTCATCGTCGCAGAGGCAACGCTGTCGTTCCTTGGCATCGGTTTGCCGACGACAGTCGTCTCGTGGGGCGGCGACATTTCTGCTGCACAGGCCTCCCTGAGGACCCAGCCCATGGTGCTGTTCTACCCTGCAATTGCTTTGGCACTGACAGTGCTGAGCTTCATCATGATGGGTGACGCCGTACGCGACGCCCTTGACCCTAAATCGAGGAAACGATGAGCGAGTTACAAGATCAACCGCTACTCGAGATAGCGGACCTGAAAGTTACATTCGAGTCGACTACCGGTGTTGTCGAAGCGGTGCGTGACTTTGACTTGACGGTGTACCCAGGTCAGTCGATCGCTATCGTGGGTGAGTCCGGATCGGGAAAGTCCACTGCAGCGATGTCCATCCTGGGATTGTTGCCCGGAACAGGCAAGGTCACCAATGGTTCCATCAAGCTCAACGGTGAAGAGCTCACCGAGCTTGATGAGAAGGGGTGGCAGAAGGTCCGGGGTAACAAAATAGGGCTTGTACCGCAGGACCCGATGAGCAACCTCAACCCAGTGTGGAGGATTGGCACACAGGTAGAGGAGTCCCTTCGCGCAAACCATGTGGTGGAGGGCTCTGAACGCCACGCGCGCGTCGTCCAACTGCTCGAGGAAGCGGGACTTCCAGAGGCCGAACGCCGCGCCAAACAGTACCCGCACGAGTTCTCGGGTGGTATGCGACAGCGTGCGCTCATCGCTATCGGTCTCGCGGCACGCCCAGAGTTGTTGATTGCCGACGAGCCAACATCCGCGTTGGATGTGACGGTGCAGAAGAAGATTCTCGACCACCTGGAGGCGCTGACGGAGGAACTCGGCACAGCGCTGCTGTTCATCACGCACGACTTGGGACTGGCCGCCGAGCGCGCGGATCACCTGCTAGTCATGCACCGCGGACGCATCGTTGAGAAGGGGCCGAGCCTGCAGATTCTGCGCAACCCGCAGCACCCGTACACGAAGCGCCTCGTTACTGCCGCGCCTTCCTTGGCATCCGCTCGTATCCAGAGCGCGAAAGCTCAGGGCATTGAGTCCAGCGAGGAGCTCGCCTCGGGTCACCACGACTCCGAAGAAGTGGTGCTGAGCGTGCAGAACTTGGTGAAAGAGTTCGACGTCCGCGGGCAGAAGGGCAAGCAGAAGGTGCTTCGTGCTGTAGACGACGTCACGTTCGATGTTCGCCGTGGCACAACGCTTGCGCTCGTCGGTGAGTCCGGCTCCGGTAAGTCCACGGTGGCGAACATGGCGCTTCGCCTCTTGGAGCCAACGAGTGGCCGTGTCTTGTTTGAAGGACAAGATATCGCGAAGCTTAAAGGGCGCGAGTTGTTTGAAATGCGCCGCAAAATGCAGGTGGTGTTCCAGAATCCATATGGGTCGCTGGACCCGATGTATTCCATTTACCGCTGCATCGAGGAACCGCTGACGCTGCACAAGGTCGGTAACCGAAAGGAGCGCGAGGCGCGAGTCGCCGAGCTGCTTGATCTGGTGCAGATGCCGCGATCGGCGATGCGTCGATACCCGAATGAGCTATCCGGTGGGCAGCGCCAGCGCATCGCAATTGCACGTGCGATGGCATTGGGCCCGGAAGTGATTGTCCTTGACGAGGCTGTTTCGGCGCTGGACGTGCTCGTTCAAAACCAGATTCTCCAGTTGCTGACTCAGCTGCAGGAGGAGATGCGCCTTTCATATCTGTTCATCACTCACGACCTAGCGGTGGTTCGCCAGACTGCTGATGACATCGTGGTGATGCGGCAGGGTAAGGCAGTGGAGCAGGGCCGGGCCGATGACATCTTCGATAACCCTCAGGATCCGTATACACAGAACCTGATTAATTCGGTGCCTGGTCTCAACATTGAATTGGGGGTAGGAGAGTAGGTCCCACCTGCTGATTTGTTTCGTGCGTTACGCCACAATCGCAGCGATGAATACTGCGATTGTGGCGTAGCGTTTAGGGAATGTACAGTATTGTCACAACTTCATACACGGGTGTCTTCGTTGGAGAGAAAAGCGAAGGCTGAGATGCACAAGCGAACCGTTGAACCTGATCCGGGTAATGCCGGCGTTTAGGAAGGAATGTAAGCGTATGAATACGCGTGGAAGCCATTCGTGGCGTGTCATTGATATTGTTACTGCAGCCGTTTTGGGGGTGGCATGCGGGCTCATTTTTTGGATGTGGAACAGCGTCGGGTACGCAGGATTTAAGGCCTTTGATGCGCTCACCCCGGGGCTTGGTGGCCTGTTCACCGGTATCTGGTTCCTCGGTGGCACGCTTGGTGGGTAGGTAATTCGCAAGCCTGGCGCTGCGGTGTTCGTGGAAGTGCTGGCGGCGTCTGTGTCCGCGGTCATCGGAAGCCAGTGGGGGATCGAGACGCTGTATTCAGGATTGGCACAGGGTCTCGGTGCAGAGATCGTGTTCCTGATCTTCGCCTACAAGAAGTTTTCGACGACTGTGGCGGTGCTTGCCGGTATGGGCAGCGCAGTGGGCGCGTTCGTGCTTGAGCTGTTCCTGTCTGCCAACTTCGCGATGGGCCTGGCGTTCAACGTGATTTACCTCAGCTGCATGCTGGTATCGGGCGCGTTGCTTGCTGGTATTGTTGCAAAACTCTTGGTTGATGCTCTGGCTAAGACTGGTGCGCTTGACCGCTTCGGTGCAGGACGCGAGCGGTTCCAACAGGAGGTGTAGCCTCGGTGGCTACGGGGGACCAGGTCATCCAGGCACAGGGCCTGGGCTATAAACACGCGACTCGCCCGAAGCCTGCGTTTACCGGGGTGGACTTGACCGTCTCTCGTGGGGAGCGCGTGCTGCTCACGGGAGACTCTGGCGCTGGCAAGTCAACGCTGCTTGCCGTTTTAGCTGGGTTGGCGGCAGATGGTGAGGAAGGCCAAGTTCTTGGCTCCGTGAGTGTCAACGGCACGGTTGGCATGGTGATGCAGGACCCAGAGGCACAAACGATTTTGACTCGCGTTGGCGACGACGTTGCGTTTGGTGCCGAGAATATGGGGATTCCGCCAGAGGAAATCTGGCCCCGTGTGCGAGCTGCGCTGGATGCAGTGGGCCTGGATGTGCCGTTGGACCACAACACCGCGCACCTTTCTGGTGGGCAGAAGCAGCGACTCACATTGGCGGGAGTATTGGCCATGGGCGCTGACATCATTCTGCTGGATGAGCCGACGGCAAACCTTGACCCGGAAGGGCGCGACGATGTTGTGCGGGCAGTCGATGCCGTGTGTCGCCGCACAGGGGCGACCTTGATTGTGGTGGAGCACCGACCTGCACACTGGGTAGGCTTCGTGGACACGTTCTACCACCTCACCGCGGATGGGCTACAGCGCAGCGGCCCGGATCAGCTCCCAATGCCACCGCAGTTGCCGCCAGCGTTGAAGGTCCCTGCCAGCGCGGTAAGCGCGCTGCGTACTGAGAATCTCCGGGTTGCATTCGGTTCACCCCGCAACATCGCGGTACCAGAGGGCTTTTCTACCGTGATTACAGGCAAGAACGGTGTTGGAAAGACGACGCTAGTGCAAGCGCTCGCTGGGCTCGTCGCGCCACTCAGTGGCACTTTGGAGTACTCGCCGCGGATTCGAAGCGGGCTGACTACACCGTCGCACCGCTGGAAGTCGAAGGACTTGGCCCAACGGATTGGCTATGTGTTCCAGGAACCGGAGCATCAGTTCGTGACCGCGAATGTGCGCGATGAAGTTGCGTTGTCGGGTGCGTCGGCACACCGCGTCGATGAGCTGTTGCAACGACTGAAGCTTGAACACGTAGTAGCAGCAAATCCCTTTACACTTTCAGGAGGAGAGAAGCGCAGGCTTTCGGTAGCGACTGCGCTAGTGAATGCCCCTGAGCTCCTCATTCTTGATGAGCCGACCTTTGGGCAGGATGACAAAACCTTTGTAGAGGTAGTTTCGTTGATCCGTGAGTTGGCCGACGAGGGGAAAACCATCATCTCAATTACTCACGATGAGGCCTTCGTCAGTTCGTTGGGCGACCATATGGAGGAGCTGCGCAACGAGATGAATGCGGAAGGCGGGGTGCGGGAATGAACGTGCTCAATGGGGTGAATCCGGTAACGCGGATTCTGGGATTGGCGTTGCTGACTACACCGCTTATGGTGACGATCGATTGGGTTTCTGCAGTTGTCGCCATTGCGTTTACGCTGGCAGTCGTGCCGCTGTGCGGGCTGTCATTTAGGACGTTTTTCAAACGCGCGTTACCAATTCTTGTTGTTGCCCCGCTCGCGGGTATCCCGATGGCGCTATACGGCCAGTCAGGTGGGGAAACCTACCTTGAGTGGGGTCTCATCCATGTGACGGAGCTGTCCATTTCGCTCGCATTATCAATGGTGCTTCGTGTGTTTGCCATTGCGCTGCCCGTCATTGTGTTGTCTGCGCACGTGGATCCAACGGATCTTGGCGATGGGCTGTCCCAGGTGTTGAAGCTGCCAGAGCGCTTCGTTCTGGGATCAGTCGCTGCGTTTCGTATGTTGACGCTGCTTCGTGAGGATGTTAAGGCGATGCGAATGGCGCGCCGTGCCCGTGGCATTGCTGATACGGGACGCGTGAAGTATTGGTTTTCGTTGGCCTTCGGCTTGCTGGTGATGTCTCTGCGCAGGGCAGGCAAGCTTGCTACCGCGATGGAGGCTCGCGCATTCGGCGGCCCGCAAAAGCGTACGTGGGCTCGAGAGTCGCGGCTTACCAGGCGCGATTGGGTTGTCATGGTTGTATGCATCGCTGTCGCGTGCGTCGCGCTGGGGCTTTCAGTTGCCACTGGGTACTTCCGGCCAGTGTGGAGCGTCTCGTAGCTCATGGCTTACACACTGCTTATCGACGGCCCCTCCGGCGCCGGCAAAACCACATTGGCTGAACAAATTGGTGCTGCGCTCAGCGTTCGAGTGGTGCATTGCGATGAGTTTTATCCTGGCTGGAGCGGGCTTGAAGAAGGATCCAGAATTGTGGAGCGGGATGTACTTTCGCTCAATGAGCCGGGATACTGGCGTTGGGACTGGGAGTGTCAACGCCGCGGGGAGTGGGTCAGCCTTGACCCAGAAGGCGACCTTATTATTGAGGGCGTTGGTGCAGTGACCGAGGCGTCGATCGCGGCGGCGCGGGCGCGTGGCTGTGTGAACACGCTGTGGGTAGAGGCGGCAGAGTCGCTGCGTCGTTCGCGGGCGTTGCAGCGTGACCCAGGGTATGCGCCGTTTTGGGATATGTGGGCGGCCCAGGAGCAGGAGCACAGAGCTAGGCGAGGTGCCGTTTACTTCGACGTGACTATTGAGCGGCGTTAGTCAGCCGGGGTGAGCGTGACGCGCTCTGCCCAAGTGAGGTCGATGCCGAGGCTGGAGAGCCACCGCATCGCGTCGTCGCCGTGGCGGGTAATTCCCTCGACGGCGTTGAGGGTCACTTCCATGGCGCGTTCAGCTTCTTCTGCAGTGATAAGCCCTGCGGACGTCGCCGCGGCAAGCTCGTCGATGTCAAGGACTTCGATCGGACGTCCGGTCAGGGACACTAGGTCGACGTAGAGGTCGCGCGTCTGCCAGACGCCATCTGTTTCGGTGATATCTGCGACGTCGAAGTAGAAATCTTGTTGTACATCGATGCCTTGGCGGAAGTGGAAGATGTTTGCGCGGAGACCAAGCGATGGAAGCAGCCAGCTTTCCAAGTATCCAAACCGTGGGTGGTTTGCGCCTCGGGCCATGTAGAGGCCGAAGTTGGTCGTCGTGAAGACATCCACCTGGCGCAGGAACCCCTTCGGATCGGTGTTGACCTTCGCGGAGATGTCGAAGGTTTCCTGCTTCACTGGATGAAGATCGACGGTCATAGGCTGGCTACCTTACGTTGAACTGTGCTGCTGTTGGGGCGAAGTGACAGACATTGTTTTCGGTGCGCGCGGCACCATTGATCACTGCGAGGACTTTGCCGGGCCCTGTTTTTGCGGTTGCGGACAGGGTGGTTGGTCCTGTTGGGTTTATCTGATTATTCGCAAGCGGCGTTACACCGGTCTTGCCCGAGTTGAGGTTGATCCAGTACGCGTTCATGAGGCCTTGACGCTCTGCCGCTGGTGGAGTACCGAGGGCGGTAAACACGAATGTGGCTTCCCCAGCTTTGGCGCCTGGGGCTGGTGCGGGTGCGGGTCCAGGTACAACGAGTGCGGAGGCCGTGGAGTGCAGGCCTGGACCGATGCAGTTACTAGAGACCGTCGGCCAGTAGAACTGCGTAAACGCCGGTGCGTCTTTTGGCAGTGGCGGGCCGCCAAGTTCGCCTGTACCGGCGAAGAAGTTTACGGCGGTGCGCAGTGCGTTAGCTACCTGTGGCGGTACGAAGGGCTGATCTGCGAATTGGTTGACGCGAGCAACGGTGTTGTTCGTGGGGCGTCCGAGTCCATCAACCGCGGATGAGAGAGATGACGGGATGCTGGGCTGTTGAGCGCTCGCGAGTGGTGCAGTAACGAGGGCGCACGCAGCGCAGAGCGTAGTAAGGCGGATCGCGGCGCGACGCGTGAAGTGGGAGGGGCGCACGTGGTGACCTAACTTTCCTTCGCATGACAGGTAGGGTGGCCGTCGAAAAGCCATAACCCTAGTCACAATAGTCACTTTTGTAACAGGGTCAAGTGGGGAGCGGGCTACAAGGTGCATGTTTTGTGCTTTGCGAGTAGCATTTAACCGTTATTTCCACCTATGCGAAGGAGCACCGGTTTCAGTGTCGCATCCTGAATTTCGAAACGTAGCGATTGTCGCTCACGTTGACCACGGCAAGACTACATTGGTCAACGCAATGCTGGAGCAGTCCGGCGTATTCTCTGACCACGGCGAACACGGTGACCGCGTGATGGATTCCGGCGAGCTCGAGTCCGAGCGTGGCATCACCATTTTGGCGAAGAATACCGCTATCCGCCGCAAGGGGAAGGGCAAGAACGGTACAGACCTTGTTATTAATGTGATCGATACGCCGGGTCACGCCGACTTCGGTGGTGAGGTCGAGCGTGGCCTGTCCATGGTTGACGGCGTTGTCTTGCTTATCGACGCCTCCGAAGGCCCGCTGCCGCAGACTCGTTTCGTGCTGGGCAAGGCGTTGGAAGCGAAGAAGCCGGTCATCATCTGCGTAAATAAGACCGACCGCCCGGATGCCCGCATTGACGAAGTCGTTGAAGAGGCCCAGGACCTGCTGCTCGAGCTTGGTGCGGGGCTGGAGGATCCGGAGGCAGCAGAGGCCGCGGAGAACCTGCTCGAGCTCCCTGTGCTGTACACGTCGGGTCGCGCTGGCCGGGCTTCGCTCGAGAACCCAGGCAACGGTAATCTGCCTGACAATGATGATCTGCTCCCGTTGTTCAACGTCATCTACGACGTGCTGCCGGAGCCTTCCGCTGAGATCGATGCACCGCTGCAGGCGCAGGTCACGAACCTTGACTCCTCTTCGTTCCTGGGCCGTATCGCGCTGATTCGCGTGTACAAGGGCACCGTCAAGAAGGGCGACACTGTTGCTTGGGTGCACTATGACGCCGAGGGTGAGCAGCACGTGAAGAACGTGAAGATTGCCGAGCTGCTGGTCACCGAGGGGCTCGACCGAGTTCCGGCGAAGGACGGCGTCGTCGCGGGTGACATCGCTGCAGTGTCGGGCAAGCCGCGGTATGGCTCCGAGTATCGGTTTGAGGTTTAGGCCTTAGGCTTTAGGGGTGGCAGCCTTGAGGCGTTGGCGTACCAAGTGCGGGTTGGTTCTGGTATATCCGATGGCGATAATTACGAGCGCTGAGGCAGCACCGAGGATGGTTTCCGCACTGCGCGCAAGGAGCATTGGCGCGACGGGGGCAGGTTCGACGGCTTGGATCATCAGCAGGGCGGTCGGGGTGATGAAGCTCGCTGCCAGCGTGTAGTTGCGGGTGACATAGGTTTCGGTCAAGAACTGCAGGATGATGATCCATATCACGAACTGCCATTCCTGCATGTGGTGCGAGAGGAGGAACCCGGCGACGAGAATGCCGGAAAGGGTGCCGAGCATACGTTGCAAGGCACGAAAGTACTGCACGCGGTAGCGGTTGTTGACCAGCGGCACTACCGCAGCGACCATCGCCCAGTAGAAGTGCGACAGCGGGTCAATGAGAGCGACGGAGATGATGCCGATCGTTCCAGCGAGCAGGGGAGCGAGGAAGAATCGCGCTGCCTCTCGCTTCAGCGCCTGCTTATCGACGCCCACTTCCTCCCCTCGCGGTTCACGCACATTGGGACCTTCCCCTATGAGGTGCGATATTCTCCCGAGCCCAAAGCAAAGACCGGCCGTCGCAGCAGCGACTGCTGTAGCGATCAGTGGGTGTGCCGGGTGGGCAAGGGACCCCACCGCGGCGATTGCGAAGAGTACGAAGACGGACCCGGTTGGGCGTGTACCTGACCACAGCGCGATGGTCGCCCACACCGAGGACGCGACGGCAGAGATGAGCATAATGAGCCATTGGTTGGTGTGGGTCCAGGACATCGTCGCGCCAATTGCGATCGCGACCACGATGGCGGTACCAGCAAGGAGCTGGTGCCGTGCCCTGTCCTGACGGGTTTCGTGGCGTCCGTAGACACCGGTGAACGCGCCGAAGTTGGCGTAGATGGCGAGGTCGAAACGGCCGATCCACAGCAACAGCAGTAGTGGGATGGCTACCCCGGCGGCTGTGCGAAACGCCGGGATGTGGTCCCGTCGTGCGGGTGCCATCGTGAACATGGCGCGAAAATGGTTCAAAGATCAGCCCTTTCTCCCGGAAGTAACAGAGTTGTTACCTTAGCCCCCTGCCAGCCCTCTGTCACAGAACCCAAAAACGCCAATTGTGTCGGAGGCGGACGTACACTAAGTCCATTCAAATTCTCTTTTGACTGCGAGGGAGTAGCGGACATGGCTGCGACTGAAGGGCATATTCAATCCGCTGGGAAAATCCCGGCACGTCACCTGATGGTCATTATCGGTGCCTTGCTGGTAGAGGTGGCGTTTTCAATAACGCTGACTGGTCTGAGTTTCTTTACACCGGCGGTGCTCGGGGACTTTCCTGGGACCCGTGCAGGTGCGTTCATGATTTATTTCACTTTGTATGGCTTCGCTTCTGCGGCGTCAATGCCGGTGGCTGGCATGCTCATTGACCGAATCAAGGCGCCTGGCTTGTTGGTCCTTGGTGGTCTCATTGCTGCGGGTGGCTTGGTTGTCTTTTCCGCCGCACAATCTCTGTGGTGGTTTTATGCAGCCGGAATCGTCATTGGTATCGGCGTGGGGCTTTCGCTGCAGTACGTCCCGATCGTCGTTATCAATCGCTGGTTTGTGGCTAAACGAGGAACCGTGTTGGGCATCGTCCTGGCGGGAACAGGAGTGGGCGGTGTGATCCTCGGCGTAGTAGTGCCGATCCTGCTGAGGACCGTTGGATGGCGGACCTCGATGGTGATTATGGCCGTCGCAATGGTTGTGCTGACAACGGGACCGGCGTTGTTCCTGATCCGCAGCAACCCTGAGGATCTCGGCCTACGCCCGTACGGTGCGGAGGTGGCACCGGCAGATGAAGTGACCACGAAAACTGGTAACGAGCCGGGAATGACGCAGCGGGAGGCTTTTGGCAGCATCTGGTTCTACGTACTGGCGGCCTCATTGCTGTTGTTGGGCGCGATCTACGGGATGACGCAACACTTCGTGAACTATCTTTCTGGCAAGCCGTGGGGTGTGGAGCTTCGCCCAGAGGAAATTTCAACAATCATTATCACGGCAACGATTTGTCTGATCGTGTTCAAACCGTTTCTTGGCTGGTTCATCGACAAAGTCGGCCTGGAGCGAGCCCTGTGGATCGTGCTGCTGATTGCGGCCGGCGCGACCGCGGCGTGGGCATACATGACCACGCTCCTGCCGTACGTGTTCTTCGTGATCTTCATCTTCCTCGGTACTGCAAGCGGCACCGTCGCCCCACCACTGATCGCAGAGCACTCGTTTGGTCAGAAAGAGTTCTCGAAGATTTGGGGCACGCTGGGGATGGCCTACCCAATTGGGCTTTCAATTGGTGCGGCTGTCTGGGGGTGGGTGAAAGACTACTTCGGCTCCTACGGCTACGGTTTTGTTTCTGTGCCGGTGTTCACATTGTTGGTGCTGCTCGGAGTGAGCGCAACGTTCCGCGGTGCCCGCAAGCTTTGGGTGCCGGAAGCGCAGCAGTTGGCCTAGTCGCGCCGGGCAAGGCTGTCAGTGGAAACGCCCGTGAGCAGGGCCGTACCGTCTTTCACGGCCACGGTGGGGGCGGTGGTGGCGTCGAAAACTAAGGGGGCGTTGCTCGCGGCGACGATGACATTGCCGTACTTGTGGCCGTCGAGCATTGCTGGCGGCGCGACGGCCACTGCGTAAGAGAACACCTCGAGGAGCCCGGCAACCTCTGCGCGGGTGTTTGGAAGCTGCTGCCTGTCGCCGATGTTTGCGATGTACATGCCACCCGGGCGAAGAGCGGCAGCGCAGGCACGGAAGAACTCGACGGTGGTCAACGGGCGAGGGGTGGAGGGGCCGCTGAAAACGTCGCGAACGATGAGGTCAAGGCTGCGTGGTTGGCAGGCATGAGTGAAAGCACGTGCTTCGGCGCAGCGGATTGTGACCGGCTCGAGGTTCTCCTGAAATGCCCAGCGTACGAGTTGTGCGAGTTCCCGGTCGATCTCCACTGCCGTCTGGTGGCTTTGGGGGTAACGGTGTGCGAAGTATGCAGGCAGCGTGCACGCGGCCCCGCCGAGGTG
Source organism: Corynebacterium sp. UMB8791 (assembly GCF_054166365.1). Lineage (NCBI taxonomy): Bacteria > Bacillati > Actinomycetota > Actinomycetes > Mycobacteriales > Corynebacteriaceae > Corynebacterium > Corynebacterium sp. UMB8791. The sequence goes on from NZ_JBSZCG010000108.1 coordinate 19,529, forward strand.
GACTGCGCGGAAATCCGAGGGCACGGTGTCGCCGGGGCGGATGAATCCCGTGATCCACTGCATGTAGTCGAACGTCAGCACCTCCGGCGCGCCGAGTACAACGTAGGAGCTTGGCACGCGGTTGAGTTCGAGGGTGTAGCCGCCGTCGCGAAGTTCGTCGGCGATGATGGCTGCCATGCCGGTGTCTACGGGGAATGTTCCCGTGATGTTTTTCTTTGGAGTGCGGGGTTTGCGTCGCATTTCATGCTCTACCTTTCAGCGTTTATTCTTACCTGTTATGTACACATTGCGTGAAGCTCGCCCCGAGGACCGCCAGGCGGTCGTCGATGTTTGGGATGAATCTGGCATTACCCAAGAATGGAATGACCCGCCGACCGATTTCGATCTTGCGATGGAAAGTCCTGGTAGTACGGTGCTCGTTGCTGAGTCTGCAGAAGGTGTCGTTGACGGTGCGACTATCGTAGGTTTCGACGGCCACCGCGGGTGGATTCACATGACAGGAGTGCGCCCTAGCGCTCGGGGAGGCGGCGTGGGGCGCTTGCTTTCCGACGGTTGCGTGCAATGGCTGCGCGAACGTAAAGCCCCAGCAGTGCACCTGATGGTGGCAGAAGGCAACGACGCAGGGCGTGCTTTCTGGGAGCACCTCGGCTACTTCAAGATTGAGCCACCTGTGTACATGATTTCCCTGGAAGATTAATCGTTCCAAGACTGGGTGCGCACAAATCTGGTGGAAACCAGTACACCAACGATGACGAGGCTCAACGGCAGAAGCATAGACGTGGACATCGCCTGCGCGAATGGTTGGTGAAGCACGTCGGGGAGCGCTTGGGTGCTCCCGCCGCCGGAAAAGTCGGCAGCCGCCGGCCCGAGCTGGCGCGTGAGCTGCTGCGACATCATTGCCGCGATACCTGCAGAGCCAATGACCGCGCCAAGTTGGCGCACGGTGTTATATACGCTGGAGCCCGCCCCTGCCAGGCGCGGATCGAGGTTTCGCGTCGCGATCATGGACAATGGCCCCCACACCATGGAGTTGCCAAACCCGTTGATCACGGAGACCGCGAGTAACCACATTGGGGAGACACTCGGGTCGGTAATGAAGGCCGCGGCACCAATCGCGACCGCGACGAGCGAGAGCCCTGCGATCGCGAACGGCTTGGGCTGATGCGTGTTGGTGAGCTTGCCGACCCAAGGCGAGAAGCATCCAGAAATCAATCCCGCGGGAAGCAGGAGCAACGCTGCTTGGGTTGGCGAGTAGTGTTGCACGTTTTGCACGTAGATCATCCACGGAATGACGTAGGTGGAGATTGCAAACCCAACCGTAGAAATTGCTACGCAGGCGAGGGAAAAGTTTCGGTCGGAAAACAGCTCCAACGGCACCAACGGATCCCGGGTGGTTTTTGTTTGCCACCATACGAAGAGCGACAGCAACACGGCGCCGGCGCAAATGAGCGCAACGATGGGGAAGCTCCAGGAAAATTTCTGTCCTTCCTGGATGCCGAACACCAGGCAGAACATGCCCGAAGCCGACAGAGCGACGCCAACCCAGTCAAACGTCCGTGCATTCTGCTCGAGCCTCGGCACGAAGACCCACGCCAATGCGATGCCAACAATGCCCACCGGGACGTTGATGATGAAGATCCACGCCCAGCCCCAGGCGTCCACGAGGAGACCGCCGAGCAGCGGCCCAACGATTGTCGCTACCCCTGCCGTTGCGCCCCAGACGCCCATGGCGCCACCCCGCTGCTGCGGTGCGAACGTGCGCAGCATCACCGACATCGTCTGCGGTGTCACTAGGGCACCGCCAAAGCCCTGCACAGCCCGGGCAAGAATCAGAGCCTCGATCGAGGTCGCCAAACCGCACGCCAGCGAGGCGACCGTGAACAGGCTCAAGCCACACAGGTACACGGTCCGCGGTCCGATCCTGTCTCCGAGCCGCCCCGTAATCAGCAGCGGCACCGCGTACGCCAGCAAGTACGAACTGTTCACCCAGATAATCTGGCTGTAGGTGGCGTTAAACGCGGTGGAAATCGCAGGAATAGCGACGGCAACGATCGTTGAGTCCACCAGAATCACGAAAAACCCGACCATCATCGACCACAACGCCGCCCAGGGCCCTGTGCTGCGGGGAGTCTCCATCGCACTGACTCTACCGGGTGGTCGCCAGTGGCGAAAGAGCATAGGGCATATGATGGCACCTATGAGCGATATACATTCGACAGAAGTCTCCCAGAACGTCATCCTCCCGCAGTCAAAAGACGCAATCTTTTTGACGCTCACCATCGCACAAGGGCACGAGCGCGACGTAGTAGACATCATCGGTGGCCTTGCAGGGCTCGTCAACGGTGTCGGCTTCCGCTGGCCAGAGGCTCACTTAAGTGCGGTCCTCGGCATTGGCGCCTCGATGTGGGACCGCCTCTTTACCGTGGAAAAGCCCGAAGGCCTCCACGAATTCGTCGAACTGCAAGGGGAGAAGCACCACGCGCCGTCGACACCAGGCGACCTGTTCTTCCACATCCGTGCCGACGAATATGACGTCGCATTCGAGCTTGCTCGCCGCATCACGAAACAGCTCGGTGACGCCATCGAAGACTTTGACGAGACGCACGCTTTCCAGTACCAGGACTTCCGCGACCCTCTCGGGTTTGTCGACGGCACTGAGTCCCCGCGCGGCCAAGACGGCATCGCAACGGCGATTATCCGCGAAGGAAAGTGGGCGGGTGGCAGCCACATCGTGCTGCAAAAGTACGTCCACGATCTGAAAGCCTGGGACGATTTACCCGTCGAGGAGCAGGAGCGTGTCATCGGCCGAACGAAGCACGAAGACATCGAGTTCGACGACGACGCGAAACCGGCCAACAGTCACGTTGCTGTGAACTCGATCGAAGATGAAGACGGCGAATCGTTGGAGATCGTCCGCAACAACCTCACCTTCGGTGACGCAGCCGGCCAGCAGGGCACATTCTTTATGAGCTACGCGAAGGACGTCGCCATCACCGAGCGGATGCTGCGCCGCATGTTCATCGGAGAGCCAGTTGGCAACTATGACAGAATCCTCGACTTTTCCACGGCACTCACCGGGTGCAACTTCTTTGCACCGCCGAAAACATTCATGGAAAACGTCGAGGATTACGTCAAGGAAGAACTGCGCTAACCCACAAGCTGCTGTAACTGCGGTGGTAGGTACTCGCGGATGGTAGGCCACGTCACCGCAGCGATTAAGCCCAGCCCGGCGAGCACACCAACCGTGATGAGCGCCGCCTTCGTCTTGGAACTGCCCTCCGAGGACATCAGGTTATCTTCGGCGTCCATGTCATCGGTCTGCGGTGGGTTTGGTGTGACGTTGACGTCGACATCGTTTTGGTCGTGCGGGCGCATCGCTTCAGGGTCAATACCGAAGAACGTGTCCAGGCCCTTGACGTTGAACTGCGTCGACATGTAGCGTTCGTTGGTGTTCGTGTTCCACTGCGAAATGACGACGTCGAGGTTCGCGATCGTGGAACCCGGTACGATGTACCCACCGTAAGGTTGGGAGAAATTCATCGGCGTCTGCTGAAAGTCCCAGTAGCCATTCTTGGCGATTGTCGCGACAGGCACGTCGTTCCAGCTTTGTGGCAGCGTATCCGAAATGCGGACCTCGACGGCGAGCGTGGCCTCGTTGAACATCACGAACACCCAGTGGTTGTCGATGTATCGCAGGTTCATCTCGCCGGCCTTGATCTTGTTACCGTGCAGGATCGCGCCAGCTTCGTTGCCCCACTCGTCGGTGTTGGGATTATATAGCTCCCAACTCTCTTGACTGCCAATCTGCTCCTCGGTAAAGCGAGCCAGGTACACCGGGTGCTCGCGCTGGAAGCCGGACATCACTGCGTAGATGTAGCCGTCTGGCCCTTTTTCCCAAGAGATGAGCTGGCCAAGGCCATTGAGGTAGTAGTTAGGGGTGCGCCCGATGCTCTTCCAGGTTTTCCCCTCGTCTGTGGACTTCCATGTCTGTGTCTCGAGCACATTGCCGATGCCACGGTTCCACATGCCCTGCATGTACAGCGTTCCGTTGATGTTGATCACATCGGACGGGATGAGGGTCAGGTTGTCGCCTTCTTTCCGGTAGTAGTTGATCAGGCCGTATGCGTCACGGTGCCCCTTGAGCGGGCGAAGGATTTCAATCTGCCCGTTGTTCATTCGCGCAACTACGCCAACAGGGCTGATCCAATCACCCTCGCCGAACTTCTTACCGCGGAACGAATCACCGAAGATCATCGCGAACTCATCACCGTTGAGCGGGGTCATCGTACCTAGATCGCCAGCCCCGATACCGACGTGCGCGGCCCACGGGCCGAGCACATCACCCATGATTTGGACGACGGTGCCATCTGGCATCTTCATCGGTTTTTGCTTTGGCTTCGATGGAAGGTCTTCGGGTCCATTAGGACGAACAGTAGGCCACGCGGGCAAAATCGAGTTGGTTTGCGCCTGCGCGCAGGGAACCGAAATCCCCGTCGCAGCAAGAGCAAGAGTAGTGGCACAGGCGATAATTCGGGTCAAAGGCGGCAAAGGCATGGGGCTCCTGGGATGAAACGTCGTGAGGCAAAATATTCGACGTCCCCTTTCACCGCAGCAGGCTGTGGGGAAGTGGACGTCGATAATTATTGGGCGAATATTGGGTTAGTTCGAAGAATCGTTGCGCTGACCAAGACCCGAGTCCAGGCGCAGCAGTCCAGAACCATCATTGCCGACAAGTGTCAGCTGGTCAACAATCTCGGAAACCGTTGCCTCTTCGCTGATCTGCTCGTCGAGGAACCAGGTGATAAGTGAGCGCGAGTCAAAGTCCTTGACCTCATCGGCGATGCCGGCGATGTTGCGAATCATCGCAGAGACCTTGCGCTCGTGCTCCAGCGCTGCTTTGAACGCTGCGAGCGGGGAATCGATCGATGGAGCGTCGAGTGCGACGGTGTGCAAGGTGACGTCGTGACCCCGGTCGATGAGGTGCGTTGCGAACTTCTCTGCGTGGTCGCACTCTTCCTGCGCCTGCTCAGCAAACCAGGATGCGAAGCCCGGGAAAGACTGTGCCTCCATGGTGTAGGCGAGCTGGCGGTACAGCAGTGCCGCCTGGTATTCCGCAGTGACCTGCTCGTTCATTGCATCTTGCAATTTCTTGTCCATAGTCAAGCTCCTTTGAAGGTGTAGTTGAAAACTGATGTTACGGCGCTATTTTACGCCTGCGAGGCAAAAATGCATCAAAAGTAAGGGTATCCTAATCAATGACCTGGGGGTATGTCGATGGGGAACCTTCGCAAAATGGGCTATCCTTGCCGGTATGTCTCGTTTTAGTCCCTTAAATTGGCCGGTTGTGCGCCAGATACGCGGTGGTGACGCCTTCGCCCGAGGCGAAAACACCGAATCTGCGCGCAGCCAAGAAATGGAAGGCCGCATTGTAGAAGCGGACCGCGTTGTCAAGAGCGTGTGTCCGTACTGCGCTGTTGGCTGTGGCCAGCGCGTATATGTAAAAGACAATAAGGTCATTCAAATTGAAGGCGACCCGGATTCTCCGCACTCACGCGGACGCCTGTGCCCGAAGGGTGCAGCTTCCGAGCAGCTCGTCAACGCGGAAAACCGCGTGACCGACATTCTGTACCGAGCACCGCGCTCCAAGGAATGGGTCAAGCTTGACCGCGAAACCGCCATGGAAATGGTCGTCGACAGGTTCCTCGAAGCCCGTGAAAACGGCTGGCAGGACTTCGACGACAAGGGGCGCCCTGTGCGTCGAACCATGGGCATCGCAGGCCTGGGCGGCGCCGCGATGGATAACGAGGAAAACTACCTGATCAAGAAGCTGTGGACTGCAGCGGGCGCGGTGCAGGTAGAAAACCAAGCTCGTATATGACACTCTTCCACGGTTCCCAGTTTGGGATCCTCGTTTGGACGCGGTGGAGCGACCCAGCCACTGCAGGACATGGCGAATGCGGACTGCATTGTCATCCAAGGGTCTAACATGGCCGAAGCGCACCCAGTTGGGTTCCAGTGGGTCATGGAGGCGAAGGCGCGTGGTGCACGAATCATCCACGTTGACCCTCGATTCACGCGTACGTCGGCGATGGCGCATAAGCACATCCCGATTCGTGGTGGTACCGACATTATTCTGTTGGGTGCTGTCATCAACTACGTGCTGGAAAACAACCTGTACTTCGAGGAGTACGTCAAGGCATTCACCAACGCTTCGACGTTGATCAGTGAAGACTTTCAGGATACGGAGGACCTTGAGGGTCTGTTCTCTGGATACGACCCTGAAACGGGTGGCTACTCCAACGATTCATGGCAGGCGCGTAAGAAGTGGGATGCGCAGACTTCGTGGGACGTTGAGAAGGATGAAACCCTTCAGGATCCGCGAACAGTCTTCCAGATTTTGAAGCGCCACTACTCCCGCTACACCCCGCAGGTTGTTGCTGAGTCGTGTGGTATTTCCGAGGAGGACTTCTACTTCCTCGCGAACTCGATTGCGGAGAACTCTGGCCGCGATCGCACCACCTGCTTCGCGTACGCGCTTGGCTGGACTCAGCACACGTTGGGCGCACAGTTCATCCGTACGTGTGCGATCCTGCAGACGCTGATGGGCAACATCGGCCGTCCGGGTTCGGGCATCATGGCGCTGCGTGGCCACGCATCGATCCAGGGCTCCACGGACGTGCCGACGCTGTTCCACATCCTGCCTGGCTACCTGCCAATGCCGCAGTCCACGCACCAGACGTGGGACGAGTACTTGGCAGCAGTGTCGAAGCGTGATCAGAAGGGCTTCTGGCAGACCGGCGACACCTTCGCTGTGTCGTTGATGAAGGCATACTGGGGTGACGCCGCAACCGAGGAGAACAACTGGGGCATGGACCTCATGCCAAGGTTGACTGGTGCGCACTCGACGTACCACACGCTGCAGCTGATGAACCAGGGGCTTGTTGACGGCTACTTCGTCTTCGGCCAGAACCCTGCGGTTGCGCAGTCGAACGGTCGCATTCAGCGCATGGCGCTGACCAAGCTGAAGTGGCTCGTCGTACGTGATTTCTCTGAAATCGAAACGGCAACGTTCTGGAAGGACTCTCCAGAGGTGCAGTCCGGTGAGATTTCGCCGGAGGAGATCGACACTGAGGTGTTCCTCTTCCCAGCAGCGAACCACGTCGAGAAGGCTGGTACCTTTACCCAGACCTCGCGTGTGCTGCAGTGGCGCTACAAGGCCAAGGATGCGCCGGGCGATGCCGAGAGTGACCTCGAGTTCTTCTACGACTTGGGACTTCGCTTGAAGGAGCGCGTCAAGGATTCGACCGACCCGCGCGACGTGCCGTTGCAGAAGATCACCTGGGACTACGAGTGCGATGAGCACGGTGAGATTCTGCCGGAGTCGGTGCTGAAGGAGATCAACGGCTACTACCTCGACGGTCCTCGCAAGGGACAGCTTGTAGACAAGTTTGCGGATCTCAAGGCTGACGGCTCAACCTCCTCCGGCTGCTGGATTTACTGTGGTGTGTACGCTGATGACGTCAACCGTTCGGCGAACAAGCGCCCAGGCCAGGAGCAGAACGCGATGGCGTTGGAGTGGGGCTGGGCATGGCCAATGAACCGCCGCGTGCTCTACAACCGTGCTTCTGCGGATCCGGATGGCAAGCCATGGTCGGAGCGCAAGAAGCTGGTCTGGTGGAACGAGGACAAGGAGCTGTGGGAGTCCGACGATGTTGTGGACTTCCCGGTCAACCGCGCACCTGGGTTTAAGCCAGAGCGCGACGCGGTTGGTCCTGCGGCGCTTGCCGGTGATGATGCGTTCATCATGCAGCCTGACGGCAAGGCTTGGCTGTTCGCGCCAACCGGAATGGTTGACGGCCCGATGCCGACGCACTACGAACCGCAGGAGTCCCCGTTTGCGAACCCGCTGTACAAGCAGCAGCAGTCGCCGTCGCGAATTGTGATGCGTGGGGAGGACAACCTTTCGGCGCCGAACTTTGGCGAGCCGGGTGTTGGCGTGTACCCGTACATGCTGAACACCTACCGTCTGACGGAGGCGTACACCTCTGGTTCGATGACGAGAAGCTTGCCGTTCTTGGCGGAGTTGCAGCCGGAGCTGTTCTGTGAGGTCTCGCATAAGCTGGCCGAAGCGGTCGGTCTCAAGAATGGTGACTGGGCGACGATCATCTCGCCGCGCAACGCCATCGAGGCGCGAGTGCTGGTCACGGAGCGCATGAAGACTCTGGTCATTGACGGTCACGAGTTCCAGCAGATTGGTATGCCGTACCACTTCGGCGCAGGTTCTTACGCCGAGGTCGAAGGCGATGGACCGAACGACCTTTTGGGCATCATGCTGGACCCGAACGTCAACATCCAGGCGTCGAAGGTTTCCGCGGTTGATATCCGGCCGGGCCGACGCCCGCGCGGCGAGGACCGCATGAAGCTGGTGCGTGAGTACCAGCGCCGTGCGCGCCTGACGGAGGACACCGGTACCAAGCTGACCGACGAGTCGAAAGACGTCATCGTTGGTGAGCAGCTCGGTGACACCGAGGCGGCGAAGTACGACTCGACGAAGAAGAATATGGCGAACGGGGAAGGATAGGTTTTGACGATGAAAACGAAGAATCAGATCACCGAATCCCCAGCCAACATCGGGTACGAGAAGGAGGCTCGCAAGGCTTTCTTCACGGATACGTCGATTTGTATTGGCTGCAAGGCGTGTGAGGTTGCATGTAAAGAATGGAACCGAAACCCGCAGGACGGCTACAAGTTGTCTGGTAACTCCTACGACAACACCGGTTCGCTGAACGCGGACACGTGGCGCCACGTGGCGTTCATTGAGCAGGGCGAGGACCGGATTCTGCAGGCTCGTGAAGAGGGTGCAAAGCTCGTCGGGCTTGGAATGCCGAGCGTCAAGCCTGCCGAAGAGGCTTCCACCCGCGCGGTATTGCCGGATACTCCGGATTTCCGCTGGCTGATGTCCTCCGACGTGTGCAAGCACTGCACGAACGCTGGTTGCTTGGACGTGTGCCCGACGGGTGCGTTGTTCCGCACCGAGCACGGCACCGTCGTCGTACAGGATGACGTCTGCAATGGCTGCGGTACCTGCGTTGCTGGCTGCCCGTTCGGCGTCATTGAGCGTCGTAGCGATGGTGGCGTTCGCAAGCGCAACGAGCGTTCCGGCAAGGGTGAGGACTTCACACCTGGTGAGAGCGCGCCGATTAAGAACATCGGGGTGGCTCAGAAGTGCACCATGTGCTTCGACCGCCTTCAGGTGGGCGAGCAGCCGGCGTGTGCCAAGACCTGCCCGACGACGTCAATCAAGTACGGCACCTACGATGAAATGCTCGCGCTTGCGAAGGCGCGCGTGAAGGAACTGCACGCGCAGGGTATGACGGAAGCTCGCCTGTATGGCGCAAACCAGAACGACGGCGTAGGCGGTACAGGATCAATCTTCCTGCTGCTGGATGCGCCAGAGGTCTACGGGCTTCCACCAGACCCAGTGGTTCCAACGGCGAACTTGCCGGAGCTGGCGAAGCGCGGCGTCATTGCCGCAGCCGGAATGGTTGGCACTATTGCAGCCGCGGTCCTGATCGGAGGTAGGAAGTAAATGGCTGAGTTTGATAGCTACCGTCCACCGCAGGAGCCGCGTCGTCCGCGGCGACGTGATCAAGCGGAAGGCGAGCGCCCACGGGGCCCGAAGAAGCGTCGTGGCGAAGAGCTGATGGTGCCGGAGGCAAGCTTCGAGCACTTTGACTCCTACTACGGCAAGCCGATTGTGAAGTTCCCGCCGTGGGAGTGGCCGATTGGTGTCTACTTCTTCCTCGGCGGCCTCGCCGGAGGTTCCTCCTTGTTGGCCGTGGGAGCTGACGCGACAGGCAACAAGGAGCTGCGTCGCAACATGCGGATTAGTTCGATGGCTGCCGCCGCGGTGGGCTCCGGTTGCCTGGTGCTCGACCTTGGTCGCCCGGAGCGCTTGCTGAACATGTTCCGCGTGTTCAAGTTGTCATCTCCGATGAGTGTCGGTTCGTGGCTGCTGGGCTCGTTCTCCGCGTTGCAGGGGCTTGCTATGCTTCCGGAACTCGACGAGCTGACTGGCAAGAAGCTGCCGCTGCCAAGCCCGCTGCGCTCGTTTATTGAGTTCGCAGCGACCCCGGCTGGTATTGCTGGCGGTGTGCTTGCCTCGCCGCTCGCGGCGTACACCGCGGTGCTGATCGGCAACACGTCGGTGCCTGCATGGCAGGAGGCGGGCAAGAACCTACCGTTCGTGTTCGTATCATCTGCGACCGCAGCGACGGGTGGCATGGGCTTGCTCACCACTTCGACGGAGAATGCTGCTGTGCCGCGAGCACTCGGTGTCGTGGGCGCAGCCGCCGATGTCGCAGCGACGTCCTACATGACGAGCCAACTGGACGACGTCTCTAAGGAAGCGTTTTCCACGGGCAAGGCAGGCAAGCTTTTCAAGGCTTCCGAGGTTTGCCTCGCGGTTGGTGGCGTTGGCGCGCTGTTCAGTAAAAAGAGTCGAGTACTCGCAGGTATTTCGGGTGTCGCGTTGATGGCGGGTTCCTGCCTGACTCGTTTCGCGGTGCTCGAGGCCGGTAAGCAGTCCACCGAGGACCCGAAGTACGTCGTTGAACCGCAGCGGGAGCGCCTGCGCAAGCGCCGTGAAGCGGGCAAGGTTGATGACGGCATCACTACCGCCTAGCTGCGACTGGAGCTAACACACAACACTGCCCCTCTCACACACCGTGTTGGAGGGGCAGTGTTGTATTTCTAGTTTGGTATTTCGGCTACTTCACCTGAACGCGGCCGGTGCCTGCGACAGTTTCGCCGATGACTGGGTAGCCGGGGATCTCGCCGATGACGAGCAGCCCGCCGGAAGTCTGGGCGTCCGCAAGGAGCAGCAGCTCGTCGCCGTCCAGATCAGAGTCGATGTTGGGGCGTACCCAGTCAAGGTTGCGCTTCGAGCCGCCAGGGATGTAGCCGGCCTCGAGCGTTTCACGGGCGCCGTCGATAAATGGGACCTTCGTGTGGTCGATGACGGCGTCGATTCCGGAGGCGCGTGCCATCTTGAACAAGTGGCCGAGGAGGCCGAAACCAGTGACGTCGGTAGCGGCTTTCACACCGGCGGCGACTGCCTTTTCGGAGGCTTCCTTGTTCAGCGTGGTCATTACTTCGATGGCCTGCGGGAAGACATCGCCGGTTGCCTTGTGGCGGTTGTTCAGTAGGCCAGAGCCGATCGGCTTGGTCAAGGTGATGGGCAGGCCGGCCTCTGCGGCGTCGTTGCGCATGAGCTTGGCCGGGTCCACGATGCCGGTGGCAGCCATGCCGTAGATCGGCTCGGGTGCGGTGATCGAGTGCCCGCCGGTCACGCTGATGCCGGCTGCGGTGGCGGCGTCCATGCCACCGTGCAGTACGTCGCGGATGAGCTCTGAGGGGAGGACATCCCGTGGCCAGGCGAGCAGGTTGATGGCGGTGATTGGGGTGCCGCCCATCGCGTAGACGTCAGAGAGCGCGTTGACGGCCGCGATCTTGCCCCAGGTGTAGGCGTCATCGCAGACCGGGGTGAAGAAGTCGGCTGTGGAGATGACGGCGAGGTCGTCGCGGACGTGAATCGCGGAGGCGTCGTCGCCGTCGTCGAGGCCAACGATCACGTTCGGGTCAGCGAAACCAACCAGTCCCTGGACGGCTTCTTCGAGCTCACCGGGTGGAATCTTGCACGCACACCCGCCACCGGATGCGTACTGGGTCAAACGAATCTTAGAATTATCAGCAGCCATACCTACATGGTAGCGTTGCTTTTCGGAGGCGTACGTGTCCTGGTGGCCACCCCAGTCTTCAAAACTGGTGAGGTCGAGCATCTCGGCCTGGCAGGTTCGATTCCTGTCCGTCTCCGCCAAAACGTTGTGTTGTTGTAAGGGGAAGCACATGAATGATCCTCGCCGTCGAATCCCTCGCACAGACGCACTGCTTACGCTTGCAGCGCAGGAGCACACCGCGTTGGCGCCACACGCGCTTAAGGCGCTCGCAGGGAAGTTGCAGCAGCGCGCCCGCGACGGCGAGATCACCCCTGAAGAGGTCACCCCGGAGTTTCTCCACGCTTGTCGACGCCACCCCGGGTCCCTGACGCCAGTCCTCAACGCAACTGGCGTGGTTGTGCACACCAACATCGGCAGAGCACCGCTTGCCCCGCAGGCAATAGACGCGATGGTGGATGCCGCGCAATATGTGGATGTAGAGATGGACCTCGCAGCAGGCGTTCGATCCCGCGATAGAGGCAGGGCGGCCACGGATGCAATCCTGGCTGCATGTCCAGCGGCGGAGGACGCGCTGGTAGTAAATAATGGCGCAGCGGCGTTACTCCTTGCCGTGGCTACGTTCGCCGAGGGGCGTGACGTCGTTATCTCTCGCGGCGAACTCATCGAGATTGGGGCGGGGTTCCGCCTGCCTGAGCTCATTGAGAGCGCACGAGTGTCTTTGGTTGAAGTCGGCGCGACAAACCGTACGCATCCCTTTGACTATGAGCGGGCGCTCGACAACGCGGGAGCGGTGCTGAAGGTGCATCCCTCGAACTACAGGGTGCACGGGTTTACCGCGGAGACCACTATCGCGCAGCTTCGCGAGCTTGTCCGGCCCCGCGGCTGCGCCCTGATCGCTGACATCGGCTCGGGCCTGCTTCACCCTGATCCGCTGCTGCCGGACGAGCCAGATGCCACCACAGCTTTGCGCGATGGCGCGGACGTGGTGCTGTTTTCCGGCGACAAACTACTTGGTGGGCCGCAGGCAGGCGTTATGGTCGGAACGAAGAACGCCATTGCGAAGCTGAAGCGGCACCCGCTGGCGCGCGCAGTGCGCATCGACAAGCTGCGCCTCGCTGCGCTGGAGGCAAGCCTGAACATCGCCAGCACACCAGTCCACGACTACCTACACGCAAACTCCGACCAGCTCAAAGCCCGCGCAGTAGCGATTGCAGCGGAGGTTGGAGGCAGTGTGGTTCCGCACGACGGCCGCGTTGGAGGAGGCGGCGCGCCGGGCTTCCCACTGCCCGGTTGGGCTGTTGCGCTTGATCAGTCGTTGGCAGCCCCGCTACGGGCAGGTACCCCGGTTGTGCTCGGACGTGTCCACGAGAATGAGTTGTTGATTGACCTGCGCTGCGTGCCACCCGAGCGCGACCACGAGATCGCAGCCGCGATTCGAGCGGCCCAAGGAAAGGACTGAGTGTTAC
>NZ_JBSZCG010000109.1:0-32009 GCF_054166365.1 Corynebacterium sp. UMB8791
GTGGCTCACCCTCAGGACAAAGCTCCACAGGTATATAACGGCGTTTCTGAAGCTGACGTCCCTTCCGCCCGCTTCGGGTGGAGCGCGTTCAAGCCGCGCACGATTCAACTCGCAGGGTGGATCTCGGTGATCTTCTTGCTCGCGTACAACTTCGGTAACCACCACGGCCACGTAGAAACGATTTGGCTGCTCGCATTTGCAGTTTTGATTGCAGTTGCACTGATTTTCCACGGACTGCAGCCGAAGCTCAGCCAGGTGCGCACGGTCACCTCCCACAACAAGCCTGCTGGCCACAAGGAGCCGGACTGGATTTACGCACAGCAGACGATGACCGGCCCATACGCCGAGCTCGATGAGCGCGAGCTGCGCGCCCTCAACATCGATCCGGCGCGTCTCAATACACTGCGCGGTGCACAGCAGCAGAGCATTCACTAGTTTCACGCTTTACACCGAATAGCAATAAACGGCGCCACCCCACTCACAGGTTGAGGGTGGCGCCGTTTTCGCGCACCTAAACTCGGCGCAACGTCACTCGCCTTCCGCCGCAAGCTGACCGCATGCCGCAGCGATCTCCTGACCCTTCGTGTCACGGACAGTGCACGTCACACCCTGCGCAATCACACGACGAACAAACTCATCCTGGCGCGCCTTCGGGGACGCGTCCCACTTCGAGCCCGGAGTTGGGTTCAGTGGAATAAGGTTGACGTGTACCAGCGGCCCCAACGCCTGATGCAGCTTCCTGCCGAGCATGTCGGCGCGGAAATCGTGATCGTTGATGTCACGAATCAACGCGTACTCAATCGATACGCGGCGCCCTGTTGTATCCGCGTAGTAGCGGGCTGCATCCAGCACATCCTGCACGGAAAACCTGTTGTTCATCGGCACCAGTGTGTCGCGCAGCTCGTCATCAGGGGTGTGCAAGGAAACCGCGAGCGTGCAGGAGAGGCCTTCGTCGGCAAGCATTCGAATCTGCGGCGCGAGACCAACCGTTGACACAGTGACGTTGCGCTGAGAAATCCCGAATCCCTGCGGCGCTGGACTCGTGATCTGGCGTACTGCGCTGACCACGCGCTTGTAGTTCGCCAGCGGCTCTCCCATCCCCATAAAGACGATGTTGGAAAGACGGGAGCCTTCCTCCTGCATCATGGCTGCTGCAGCTCGCACCTGATCGACGATCTCCGCAGTTGACAGGTTTCTATCGAGACCGCCCTGACCGGTCGCACAGAACGGACAAGCCATTCCGCAACCCGCCTGTGAGGAGATACACAGAGTCGCACGGTCCTTGTACCGCATCAGCACAGACTCCAGGAGAATGCCGTCATGCAGCCGCCACAACGTCTTGGTGGTGTCCCCCTCATCGGTCTCTACCCGACGTACTGGAGTCAGCAACGTCGGAAAAAGAGCCTCTTTTACCTTCTCGCGCTGTGCGGCAGGCAGATCCGTCATCGTGAGGGGATCTGCTTCAAACTTGCCGTAGTAGTGGCGCGCAATCTGGTCCGCACGGAACTTCGGCAGACCAAGGGACTTCAGGGCCTCGATGCGCTCTTCGCTCGACAAATCAGCGAAGTGCTTCGGCGGCATACCAAACTTTGGGGTCAGAAGTGGCAGTGTTGGGGTCTCAGTCATAATTGCCCCATCTTTGCACGTTAGAACGGATTCATCAATGCGGAAGCGCTGAGCAGAATGTACGTTGCGCACGCTGCTGGCAACATACCGTCTAAGCGATCCATGATTCCGCCGTGTCCAGGCAGTATCTGGGACATATCCTTGATACCGAGTTCACGCTTGAATTGGCTTTCGACGAGATCACCCATAGTGGCGCACATAACCAGTGCGGCACCCAAAAGGATCCCCATCCACCACGGGCCCTTGATCAGTAGCGTGACCACCGCGACGCCTGCAATGATCCCGAATATCATCGAGCCCGCAAATCCTTCCCAGGACTTCTTCGGGCTTACAGCCGGCGCCATCGGGTGCGCACCAAACATCACGCCTGCAGCGTACCCCCCAACGTCAGACGCCACCACGCAGCACATGAACGCGACAATAAACGCTGAACCACTGACGGAGCCTTCGTCGATAAGTGAAACCATCGCAGCGAAGCTTCCAAACAGTGGAATCCACGCCAGGACGAACACTCCCACGGCGGTGTCGCGGAGATAGTTGGTCGGCGTTTGGTGCCTGCCGTGGTCGAACAGCCGCCAAAACATCAGGAACAGCACTGTGAACGCGAAAGCGCCAACTACGCCAGCGGTTTTGTAGGCAGCGGAGGACCACACCATGATCTGACCGAGGATGATCAGCAGTGTGCGCGGCTGCTGGTAGCCCGCTTCCCGCAGACGGGTAAGCACCTCCCACATCCCACCTGCTACAGCGATGGCAACAAGCGGATACCAGGCCATAGGGCCAACCCACACAGCAGCGATCACCACAGCACCGAGGATGACCCCGGTCGTGATGGCGGCTGGCAGGTCGCGACCCGCATCATTTTTCGGCTTGGGCGGCGCGATGCGGGGCCAGCCCGATGGTCCTGACTGATCTGTCGAGTGTTTCACGTAGCGGTGCTTTCTATTCATCGAAAGGTCTGCTTAGACCTCCATCAGCTCGGCTTCCTTGCGCTGAACTAGCTCATCGATCTGTGCCACGTAGCCCTGGGTGGTCTTGTCCAGTGCCTTTTCTGCGGTCTGCACTTCGTCCTCGCCGGCGTCGCCGTCCTTCTGGATCTTCTTCAGTGCTTCCATACCGTGGCGGCGGACGTTACGGATAGCGATCTTGCCGTCCTCACCTTTCTGCTTGGCCTGCTTGACCAGGTCACGGCGACGATCTTCCGTCAGCTGTGGGATCGTGACGCGAATGACTTGCCCGTCATCGGTCGGGTTGACGCCGAGATCAGAGTTGCGGATGGCAGTCTCAATTTCCTTGAGCGTTGACATGTCGTACGGCTTGATCAGCAGCATGCGTGGCTCCGGAACAGAGATCGTCGCCATCTGATTGATCGGGGTTGGTGCACCGTAAAAATCAGCCATGACGCCATTAAACATGGCAGGGTTAGCGCGACCAGTCCGAATCGTTACGAGGTCATCGCGGGTGAAATCGACAGAAGCGCTCATACGCTCTTCGGCATCAAGCAACACGTCATCAATCATTTTTACTCCACTTCTTCTGTACAAAGCGTTCGGGACAAATAAGTCGCACACCAATCTACCAGCGTTTCACTCCCAGCCGTGTCGTGGCTTGACGGGGAACGGCAGAATTCAAGGCAAGTTACGCCTAGACTGTCCCCATGCTTTACTCCCCCGCCAGTGCCGCGATGGTCTATACACACCCGACTCCATTGCGCACTGCTGAGGGCCGACTTTCATCATGGCAAATCCCCATCAAAGACGGAACGGATGTCGCTGGAATGCCCACCACGCACGGCAACCCGTCACGCAGCGTCATCGCGGAAGAGCACAGCCCAATCGTCGCAGCACTGCTTGAGTCTGGGGCAGCCATCCCTGGAAAGTCACTGACAGCCGAGCTTGGGGCGACGTGCTACGCCGAAGAAGCCCACTCTCCACTTTTAGAGTCCCCCATGTTCCCTGGGTGCACGCCCGGCGGTTCTTCGGCAGGCGCCGGAGTGCTCGTGGGCAGTGGGCTATACCGTGCTGCACACGGCACGGACGCTGGAGGGTCCTTGCGAGTCCCGGCTGCAGCCTGCGGTGCCGTTGGCTACAAGCCGGGAACACGCGCGGCAGTCGCGAATGGTTTTATCACGCGCAACGTCGCAGACCAGTTTGAGTTGTACGGACATCACCCCACCGCGGTACGCAAACTGCGCATCGGAGTACTTATCGACGGCCTCTTCGCCAACACCACTGTTTCAACGAGCCGCGGTGATGCCCTTGAGGCCGCTGCACGTGAGCTCGGGAAACACCATGATGTAGTGTCTCTTCGCCCCTATGCGGATGCACAATCAACGTTTGAGCACTTCAGACACCGCATCACGAGCAGCTTCCGCAACGTAGAGCCACTCGACAATCACTACCTCGCATGGATGCACGCACAAGGTTGCGCAGTAACTCCAGAAGAACTATTTTCAGCGAATGACCACTTCGCGCACCTACTAAGACACGTACAGCACGAGTGGGACGTGGATATCGTGCTCACCCCCACGATTGCGTTTGATCCCCCACCGATTGGCTACTTCTCTTCCCTCGCCCCGGATGAGAGCTTTTACCAACAAACAGTGTGGACGCCCTGGTGCACGCTGTTCAATGTGATGGGCAGCCCCGCTGTCGCAGTCGGGGCGCTCCACCTTGGGTCAGTCACAGTTGGCGGACGCGCGCTACTTTCGGTAGCGCGCACCGTCGAACATTTTGGGCTGCCCGATTAATTCTTAGGAAACAAGGGTACCGATCTGCTCGCCGGATACCGCGCGGGCAATGTTGCCTTCCTTGAGCAGGTTGAACACCAGGATCGGCATGTTGTTGTCCATACACAGCGAAAACGCGGTGGCATCGGCAACCTTGAGTTCCTTTTCGAGCACCTCGCGGGGAGAAACCTCGCTGTAGAGCTGTGCGTCTGGGTTGGTTCGAGGGTCGTCGTCATAGACTCCGTCAACCCCCTTCGCCATCAGGAGCACCTCGCAACCAATTTCCAGGGCGCGTTGCGCGGCCGTGGTATCCGTAGAGAAGTACGGCATGCCCATGCCAGCACCGAAGATGACGACACGCCCCTTCTCCAGGTGACGCACTGCACGAAGCGGCAAATACGGCTCAGCGATCTGCGCCATATTGATGGAAGTCTGAACGCGGCAGTCGACGCCCTTCTGCTGCAGGAAGTCCTGGAGCGCCAGGCAGTTCATCACCGTGCCGAGCATGCCCATGTAGTCGGAGCGTGCACGGTCAAGGCCACGCTTTTGCAGCTCTGCACCACGGAAGAAGTTGCCGCCGCCAATTACTACCGCTACTTCGGTTCCGGACTGGGCGACTTCGGCAATCTGTGCAGCGACGCTTTCGACGACGTCCGGATCGATACCAACCTTTCCACCGCCGAACATTTCACCGCCCAGCTTGAGCATGACGCGTTTGAATCCTGTGCGGGTAGACGCAAGTTCTGACACTGTGAGGACACTCCTTGAGAGTTGGCCAATTCGAGCCGTAGAGGACAATTCTGTTCTCGACCGATCTTAGCGATCTCAGTCCGGTTTGTAGCAACCGGGCATAAAGAAACCGCCGGCGGAGGGTAACCCCTCAACGCCGACGGTAAAAAGCATCAGGCTTATGCCTGGCCAACCTCGAAGCGAACGAAGTCAGTGACCTCAATGCCGCTCTCCTCCGTGAACTGCTTCACGGTCTTCTTGGAGTCAGCAAGCGACGGCTGGTCCAGAAGAACAACGTCCTTGAAGAAGCCGCCCATGCGGCCCTGGACGATCTTTTCGATAGCTGCCTCAGGCTTACCCTCGTTGCGGGTGATCTCTTCCTGAACAGCGCGCTCCTTCTCGACGACCTCTGCCGGAATGTCCTCTTCCTTGAGGTAGCGAGCCTTCATCGCGGCGATCTGCAGCGCAACCTGGTGTGCAGCCTCAGCGTTGTCGCCCTTGTAAGCAACCAAAACGCCGACAGCTGGTGGCAGGTCAGCGGAACGCTGGTGCAGGTACTTCGCCAGCTGCTCACCCTCGATGGTGGCAGCACGGCGCAGCTCCAGCTTCTCGCCAATCTTTGCGGAGAGGCGCTCAAGAACGTCGTGTGCGGTCTCGCCGTCGACATCAGCGTTTGCCAGCTCCTCCTGGCTGTTTGCCTTCGCTGCTGCAGCAGCATCAGCAATCTTGCCAGCGATGGTCTTGAACTCGTCGTTCTTAGCAACGAAGTCCGTCTCCGAGTTGATCTCGACGATAGTGTTGCCGGAGACAGCGACGAGGCCCTCGAGAGCATTGCGCTCTGCGCGCTTGCCCACGTCCTTTGCGCCCTTGATGCGGAGCAGCTCGACAGCCTTCTCGAAGTCGCCGCCGGTTTCCTCCAGCGCCTTCTTGCAGTCGAGCATGCCGGAGCCGGTGGTTTCGCGCAGCTTCTTTACGTCAGCAGCAGTGTAGTTCGCCATATTCGGGCGATCCTCCTCATACAGTAGTGGATAAATACGTCGTAAAATTATGCTTCAAGCAAAACACCCCACGCCCAATTCGCGCCCATAATCCAGGACGTGAACAGGACGCGGGGTGTCACACTCGCTTATGCAGGATACACGTTTCGCGCGTCCTGCGAGCGGAGTTACTTAGCCTGCTGAGCTTGCTCTGCAGCGCGAACAGCGTGTGGCTGCTCGACTGGTGCAACCTCCTGTGGCGCAGCAGCTTCAGCCTCAGCGGCTGCCTTCGCAGCGTCTGCAGCGGAAACCTCAGCGGATGCGGCTGCCTGAGCAGCGGCCTCTGCAACCTCTGCCTGGTGCTTAGCGTCGGTGTCGCCTGCAGCCTCACGTGCGGAAGCCAGCTGACGCTCTTCGCGCTGCCGCTTACCAGCGATGACTGCCTCGCCGATGATGTGGGTCAGGATCTTGACCGCGCCGATGGCGTCGTCGTTACCCGGGATTGGGAAGTTGACGTCGTCCGGATCACAGTTGGTGTCAAGAACAGCAACAACCGGGATACGCAGCTTCTCTGCCTCGTTGACCGCGATGTGCTCCTTGTTCGTGTCAACAACCCACAGAGCAGAAGGTGCCTTGGTCATGTCAGCGATGCCACCGAGGACACGCTCGAGCTTCTGGCGCTCGCGGGTCAGCATCAGAACTTCCTTCTTGCCGCGACCTGCGTAGCCGTTCTCAGCAGCGTCCATAGCCTGGAGCTCCTTCATACGGGCGATACGCTTGGAAACGGTCTGGAAGTTAGTGAGCATGCCACCGAGCCAGCGGTGCGTTACGTATGGCATACCAACGCGCTGAGCCTCTTCCTGAATAGGCTCCTGCGCCTGCTTCTTCGTACCAACAAACAGGATCGTGCCGCCGTGTGCAACGGTCTCCTTGACGAACTCGAAAGCCTCGTCAATGTAGGTCAGCGTCTGCTGCAAGTCGATGATGTAAATGCCGTTGCGGTCGGTGAAGATGAAGCGACGCATCTTCGGGTTCCAACGACGCGTCTGGTGGCCAAAGTGGACACCTGCGTCGAGGAGTTCGCGCATGGTTACAACTGCCATGGGAATTTCTCCTTTGGAGTAATCTCGTTCGGTTAATGTTCATGTACTGCAAGGGTTTTTATCCCTCGCCCTAGCACCGCACCCGCTCAACACCCTCATACTGTGGGACCAACGCTGAGCTGGCGTTATTCGGCGCGCGTAGTCAACTTCGAAAAGTTGCCTTGCCAAGCATAGTCGACTATCCCTCGATTACCTAATTTGACCTGCACAAACCCTGAGCTTTATCCACAGGCCAGTTTTTCTCCACAGGCTGCATGCCCACAGCCTTGTCCACTACCGCGGTTTCAGGGCTCAATGGCAACATGCACATGTTCACACGCTTACTCGCGGCCATTACTCCCCTACTTTGCACGTGGTGCTTGGCGCCTCAGGCTCTTGCGTACGTCGACCCCACCACGGGGCTGCCCTACGCAACCCGGATTACACGGCCCGCAGAGATCCCGGAGAAGAAGTGGATGCCGGGGCATCGCGGGGTTGATCTTGCGCTACGCGTCGGAGCCACTGTTCTAGCAGCAGACAACGGGACAGTCGCTTTCGTGGGCAAGGTAGCAGGCACACCCATTATCAGTATTGATCACCCAGATGGCATCCGTACGACGTACCAGCCTGTGCACGCGCGTGTGCGGCAAGGCGACGAAGTTAAACTCGGCGATGCGATTGGGACGCTGGCACGTCCGACGGGGCCGCAGGCACATCTCCAGGACGGGCTGCACTGGGGCGCACTCATTGCGAAAGACACCTACATCAATCCGCTTTCCCTCTTATCGACGCCCACCATTCGGTTGAAGCCAACCCGTTAAAGGCTCATGCCCTGGGGTGCGCTTGGTTGTAAATCTGCGTGAGCCGCTGTGAGGAGACGTGCGTGTATATCTGCGTGGTCTGCAGGCTAGAGTGCCCGAGCATTTCCTGCACCATTCGTAGGTCAGCGCCGCCTTCAAGCATTTGCGTGGCCGCTGTGTGTCGCAACGAGTGTGGCGTGATACTCGCCTGCCCCGCTTGCAGCCCGGCGCGCTCGACGATTCGGCGAACTTGGCGTTGGTCGATGCGCTTTCCCTGGGTGCCGACGAACAGCGGTTCGGCCCCCGCGTTAGCGCTATTGGCGAGGGCTGGCCGGGCGTCGTGAAGCCATGTGATGAGTGCCTCGTATGCGTTGTTTCCGAAGGGAACGATGCGTTGTTTGTTGCCTTTGCCTGTGACTTTTGCGGTGTTGGTATGGAAGTCGAGGTCGTCGATGTTGAGGGCGACGAGTTCGCCGACGCGGATTGCGCTGGCGTAGAGCAGTTCGAGGATGGCGGTGTCGCGGATGTCTTCTGGTGTGTCGCCGTGGGGGCGGATGAGTTCCTCGGTAGCGGGGGCGCTGAGCACGGTGGGTAGTTTGCGCTGTTCTTTCGGGGTGCGCAGGCGGGCTGCTTCGTCCTTTGCGATGTAGCCGTGTTGATAAGCCCAGGTGGAGAAGGCGCGCGCAGATGCGGTGCGGCGCGAGATGGTGGAGCGGGCTTTGCCGGCTTGGACTGCGTCGGCGAGCCAGTGGCGTAGAGCGTCGATGGTGAATGTGTTGAGATCTGGTGTGTACGGCGCGAGTGTGGTGAGATCCGATTTGTAGCTCTTGCAGGTCGCCGCGGCGCGGTTTTTGACGTGTTGGCAGTAGTCGATGAAGTCGTCCACCGCGGTGAGAAACTGGGTGGACGACTGATCGTGGCTGCTACTCATGTCCCGTATTGTATCGGTACCTTAGGGTTTGGCTGTGTCGCTTCGTCGCCACAGTTGGCCTTCCCGCTGGATCAGTCCCTTTCCTTGCAGCTCAATGAGCGTGTTGATGGTGACTTGGAGGGATAGCGCGGCGGCACCTGCAATCTCCTCCGCTACAAGCCCGTCGCGATGATGTTTTGGCGCGGCATCGTAGATGCGCATCTCGGTGCGGGTCAGGAGTTGTAGGGGCGAAGCTACATTGTTGTCCGCAAGTTCTTGTTCTGCATCCAGTCCGTTCTCGAGGCGGATCGCCTCGTGGACGTAGGTCGCGTTGAGCACCATCGTGGCCTCCCCCTTATAGATGGCGAGGTTGGTGCCGACAGATCCGGCGGTGGTTATCGGCCCTGGTACTGCGAGCGTCCCGCGTTGGTAGTACTGCGCCCAGCGCAACGTGCTGAGCGCCCCGGAGCGGTAGGCGGCTTCTATTACTAGCGTGGCCTGTGTGAGCCCAGCGACGAGTCGGTTTCGGGTGAGGAAGCGGTGTCGCTCAGGGGCCATGCCAGGGCTGTATTCGGTGATGATCGCTCCCCCTGCCGCCACGATGCGATCGAATAGCTGTTTGTGGCGCCTCGGGTAGGTGACACCCGGCCCGCATGCGGCGAACACCACAGTTGGCAGTCCCGCCTCGAGGGCCGCATCGTGGGCTGCCGCATCAATACCGAGTGCACCGCCGGAGACGATGGTGTATCCCCAGCGCTTCAGTCCATGCACGATGTCAAGGGTGGCTGAATGCCCATATGCGCTCAGCGCTCGTGTGCCGACGATCGCGATCGAGTTTTCCAATAGCTCCGGCAGGTTGGTATTGCCTCGAACCCAGAGGGCGTGTGGCGGAACCCCGTCTGCACGTATCGGAGCACCTTCGCCATCCCGACTCATCTTTGCGCCGAGATTGAAGGAGTCATAAATCCGTTCGCGCGGCCACTCGGGCGATTCCGGTGTAATGAGCGAGTAGCCATACTCCGCCGCGGTAGCGATGTCTTCTGCTGGCTGGTCCCAGGTGTACCTCGCATCGGTGTCGGCGGCGAGGTCACCGAGCCAGGGCGCTCGTGTGCGCACGCCTTCGGCGATTTCGTCAGCGGTATAGCCTTCGTTTCGCAGTGCCCATAGCGCCGTCGACGGACCCTCGATGACACGGTTGAGGTAGGCCCATGATTCAAGCGCGCTCATGCCGATACCTCCTCACGTGCTGAAAGCAAGGTCTGGTCGTCTCGAAGATCGACGGCCTCAGCGACGTGCCCGAGGTGTGGGCACTGTGCGCCAGTGAGATCCGCCAAGGTCCACGACAATTTCAGGATGCGGTCGATACCGCGCTGGCTGACCTCCCCGCGCGCAAGCATCGAGGAGAGGAACATCATCGCGGAATCTTCCGCCGGGAAGTATCGACGCAGCCACGGCCCCGGCACGCGCGCATTCGTCAACGCCCCGTTCGTGTGTTCCTCGCACGTCCGCCACCGATGTGCCGCACGGTCCCGTGCCTCTGCCACACGCTGGGCGATGGCCGTGGAAGACTCTGCCCCGTTTGGGTTCAGCACGGCGTTATCCAACGAGGTCCTGCAGACAATGTCCAGGCGGTCCCTCAGCGGACCCGAAATACTTCGCGCATACCGCGCACGCTGCGCCCCGGAGCACCGACAGCGGTTCGCTGGTTTTCCACACGGGCATGGATTCATCGCGAGGATGAGCTGGAAGTCGGCTGGAAAGATGACGTCGCGGTTGCTGCGTCGCAGGCGCACCTCGCCTTTCTCCAGGGGAATGCGCAACGCATCGAGGGTAGCGGACGCGATCTCAGATGCTTCGTCGAGAAACAGCACACCGTTATGGGCTTGGCTGACCGCGCCGGGGCGAGGAATCCCGCTGCCTCCCCCGATGAGTTGTGCCTTGGACAGCGACGGGTCCGGCGCGATGAACGGGCGGTGCGCAATCAGCTCTCCCCCGGCGATCCCGGCAGCTGCGTGAATCGCTGTGGACGTGACCATTTCTTCGACGTCCATTGCGGGGAGGATGGATGGGAGACGCTCTGCAAGCATGGACTTGCCTGAGCCGGGTGGTCCGATCATTAGCATGTGATGCGCACCGGCCGCGGCGACTTCCATAATCCTTCGCTCGGGGCCTTGCCCTGCGATGTCTGCGAAGTCCGGCTGTCGTCCTTGCTCGATGCTAGGCGCACCCGCGGAAGCCACTTCAAGCACCTCTTCCCCGACCAGCCACGCCCACACCTGCGCCAGCGAGTCCGCCAGCACGATGTCTCCGCGTGACACGAGCTGTGCCTGGTGCTCGTTCGCGCGCGGAACCACAATGCGGTCAATTCCACCCTCCTGAACAAGCAGCTCCTGGGCCGCCAGCAGCATCGGCAGCACTTCCGGTACAGGCCGCAAGCTGCCATCCAGCGCCAACTCTCCTACAAAAAATGTTCGCGATAGTGCCTGTTGAGCGCGTGGATCTAGGCTCCCCATCACCGCCAACGCAATCGGCAAGTCAAACTGCGAACCAGCCTTCGGCAGGTGCGCCGGCGACAGCGACACCATCGCCTTCGTCTTCGGCCACGGCAGTGAACTATTACGGCAGGCGGTACGGATTCGCTCGCGGGATTCTTTCACGGCAGCATCGGCGAGCCCAACAATATGCATTCCTGGTAACCCCGGCCCGACGTTGGCCTCCACGCGTACGATGCGCGCCCGAATGCCCTCAACCGTGGCACTCAACGTACTAGCAAGCGGCATCTTCGACCCCCATGATGAACTCAAACTCGAAGCCGCCCTCGTGATAAATCGCCTCCACGACGTCGAACCGGACTTCGTAGAACCCCTCAGTGCTGCGCAACCACTCAGCAGCCGCGTTACGCATTGCCATCATCTTCTTCGCGTGCACCGCCTCAACCGAACCAAACCCCGGTAAACGACGAGTTTTCACCTCTACGAACACCACGGTGCCGTAAGAGTCCTGCATAATCAGGTCAATCTCGCCATGCCGTAATCGCACCCGCCTACCAAGGCACGTGTAGCCCAACGCTAAATACTCCTCCAGTACGGCATCTTCCCCTAGACGGCCAAGCTGGTACTGGTCCATGCACGGTTTCTGCATAACTTCGTTCCCTTCTTCACATCCTTGTTCGTTTGCACACACCTCCAGACGCACCAGAGGCGTAAGTGTTTAGACGCAAAAACCCCTCCCGCGGTTCCTTACAGGCAACACGCGGGAGGGGCGGAGGGGACGTCGAAACGCAGACTACGAATTAGGGAACGTGATGTCCGGCTTGTCTAGCTCCTCGATATTGACATCCTTGTACGTAATTACGCGGACGTAGCGCACAAAACGCACCGCACGGTACATGTCCCACACCCAACAATCCGACATACGGACCTCGTAGTACACATCGTTGCCGTCTTTGTGCGGGATCAACTCGACAGCATTCGCAAGGTAGAAACGACGCTCCGTCTCCACAACAAACGAGAACTGGCTCGCGACGTCTCGATACTCGCGATACAGCGACAGCTCGACGTCAGCCTCGTAATTGTCCAGATCCTCAGCACTCATGCGGTGCCCCCTTCGTAAATCTCAACGGCAGTTCTCACGTTGGCATAACTATAACGATGTTGCGGCGTCGCCCCGTGGCGGCGCACCGCATCCATGTGTGCCTTCGTGCCATACCCCTTGTGGCGCTCCAACCCATACCCCGGGTACTGCTCCGCGTAGCCATCGAGGAGATGGTCGCGGCTCACTTTGGCTAGCACACTGGCGGCGGCGATGCACCGGGCACTCGCGTCACCGCCGATAATCGGCAGTTGTGGTACGGGCAAACCCGCGATATGGAAGGCGTCGACAAGCGCGTACCGCGCCTCCGTCTCTAGCTGCGCAACTGCGCGCCGGGCCCCGTCAATGTTGGCATGCTGCACTCCGCGGTGATCAATCTCGCTGGCGGGCACGTGCACGATGGAGTATGCGAGCGCGTGCTGGCAGATGATGTCAAAGAGTGCTTCTCGACGCTTCGCCGTCAACTGCTTGGAATCCGTCAACCCCTCAAGTTGCCGTATCGGCTGCGGTGGTAGCACGCACGCGGCGACTGTCAGTGGCCCGAAGCAGGCGCCCCGGCCGGCCTCGTCAACCCCGACGACTGGTCCGAGCCCTGCTTTTTCGAGCGCCACCTCGTACGTCCGAAGCTGCTTCAAACGACGCACCACAGCTCACACACCAAGCGTAGGGCTACTGCTGGATCGCCGGGTCGTCGACGCCACCAAAACGCTGGAGTGGGAACACAATCGCAAGAACTTTTCCGCGAAGGTTCTCCTCCGGGATCGTGCCCTGGTACTCATCACCAAGGTGGTAGCGCGAATCAGCGGAATTCGTGCGGTTATCACCCATCATGAAGTAGTTCCCATCAGGGACAGTTACCGGGCCGAAATAATTACCACCGCAAGCGTCGGACCCAGTCTGAGGATCCACCGGGTAGTAGTTCGGCTGCAGCGTGTACGACTGGTCGATCGGCTTTCCATCCACCATCACCGCCGGATCCCCCTCCTGGCAGGACACCGTCTGGCCACCCTTCGCGATGATGCGCTTGACCAACGTGTTCTCATCCTTCGGCACCAGCCCCACCCAGGAGGACACCTCCTGCAGACCGGCAATGGCCGGATTGTCGGAGCGGTTAGTGACGAAGCCGGTATTCCACGAGTCAGTCCCCTTAAACACGACGACGTCACCCGGCTCCGGATCAGAGAAGTAGTAGGACACCTTCTCCACGAAGATGCGATCACCCTTGCCGTCCTGCCCATGCAACGTCGGCTCCATCGACGCAGAAGGAATCACGTAGAGGCGGCCAATGAATGTCTGAATAATGAAGATGAACACCAAGGTGAGTACAACGACCATCGGGATTTCGATGTACCACGGCATGGATTTTTCTTCAGATGCGCTCTTTTCGTTCACCCGCAACACTCTAGCAGCGCAACAAAACACCCCGCACCTTACGAAGCGTAAGTGTGCGGGGTGCTGCGCAAGAAGCGGGTATGCGCTTAGCGGCGCTCCTTGATACGGGCAGCCTTGCCGCGCAGGTCGCGCATGTAGTACAGCTTCGCGCGACGTACGTCACCCTTGCGGACGACCTCAATCTTCTCCAGGTTCGGGGAATGTACCGGGAAGGTACGCTCAACACCGATACCGAAGGAAACCTTGCGGACCGTGAACGTCTCACGGATGCCGTCACCCTGACGACGAACGACGAAGCCAGTGAAGACCTGGGTACGGGTGACCGAACCCTCGATAACCTTGACGTGTACGTCGAGGGTATCGCCCGGACGGAAGTCAGGGATATCGTCGCGCAGCTGGCCTGCGTCTACAAGATCAATAATGCCGTTGCTCATTGAAGCAATCCTTTTCGTTTCTGGACAGAGGACCCTAGCGGCTTTTTCCACAGGTGGACGCTCGGCTGGTTCATGTCGCTTACAATAACCCGCACGATTTTACATGCGAGCACGTCACTTCCCAAATCCGGCACGCTTGAGTGCATCCGCCATCGAACCGCCCTGCGGCGCACCTCCAGCGCGACCTCGCTGGCGCTTCCCACCCTGACGGCTCGGCTTCTGCTGCGGCTTCTTCCCGTGTGAAGACTCACGCTTCTGTTCGCTCCCCGGCTCATCATCCAGGCGCAGCGTGAGGCTAATTCGCTGGCGCTGCACGTCCACCTCGAGGACCTTCACCTTCACCACTTCACCCGAGCGCACGACCTCGTGCGGGTCCTTCACAAAAGAATGGCTCATCGCAGACACGTGCACGAGGCCATCCTGGTGCACGCCGACGTCCACAAACGCGCCGAACGCGGCGACGTTGGTGACCGTCCCTTCCAGAATCATGCCCGGCTGGAGGTCAGACACCTTGTGTACGCCTTCTTTAAAAGTGGCCGTCTTAAACTCCGGACGCGGATCCCGGCCCGGCTTTTCCAACTCGGCAAAGATATCCGTGATGGTTGGGACGCCGAAGGTGTCGTCGGCAAAGTCCTGCGGACGAAGACCCGACAGCACTCTGCTGTTACCAACGAGTGCCGCAGTGTCCACCCCAGATTGCTGAGCGATGCGCTCCACAACGGGGTAGGCCTCCGGGTGCACAGCGGAGCCATCAAGCGGATTCTCTCCACCTTGGATGCGTAGGAAGCCGGCCGACTGCTCGAAGGCCTTCGGCCCAAGTCGCGGCACCTTCTTCAGCTCCTTGCGCGAAGCAAACACACCATGTTCATCGCGGTAGGCAACGATGTTCTTTGCGATCGTCGGCGTCACGCCAGCGACTCGTTCCAGCAGCGGTACCGACGCCGTATTGACGTCCACCCCGACTGAGTTCACCGCGTCCTCCACCACGGCGTCCAACGACTGCGCGAGCGCCGCCTGATTCACATCGTGCTGGTACTGCCCCACGCCAATTGACTTCGGGTCGACCTTGACCAGCTCCGCAAGCGGGTCCTGGAGGCGCCGCCCAATCGAGACCGCGGAACGCAGTGACACATCCATGTCCGGAAACTCCTGAGCCGCGATTTCCGAAGCCGAGTACACCGACGCACCCGATTCCGACACCACCACCGGAACAGGCCTGCGCCCGCCCGCTGCTGCGATCATGTCCGCGACCTCTCGTGCAAGCTTCTCCGTCTCCCGCGACGCCGTGCCGTTACCAATCGCGATGAGCTCCACGCCGTGTTCCGCCACAGTGTTCGCGAGCACCTGCACCGCCTGCTGCCATTGGTTCTGCGGCTGGTGTGGGTAGACGATCGCGGTTGCGAGCACCTTCCCCGTGCCATCTACGGTCGCTGTTTTTACGCCGTTCCTGTAACCCGGATCCAGCGCCAGGGTCGCGCGTTGACCGGCAGGAGCGGCCAGCAGCACATCGCGAAGATTCGTACTGAAGACGTCCAGAGCCGCCTCATCCGCGCGCTCCTTCAGACGCATCCGTGTATCCAAATTAGAAGAGACCTGCAGCTTTGTCTTCCATGCCCACCGCACGGCCTTCGCCAACCACGGGCTCTTTTCACAGTTAAGGTCGAAACGGTTCGCGATCATCCCCTCGTACGCCGCGTCATCTCCGGCGTCCAAATCCAGCGAAAGCACGCCTTCCTGCTCGCCTCGCAGCAGCGCTAAAATGCGGTGCGACGGCAACGAGGCGAATGGCTCGCTGAAGTCGAAATAGTCTCGGAACTTCGCACCCTCGTTCTCCTTGCCTTCGACGACGCTCGAACGCATCGTTCCGGACTCGTACACCTTGTCGCGGACCTCGCCGACGAGATCCGCATCGGTGGCGATCCTGTCAACCAAGATCGCGCGGGCACCGTCCAGCACCGCTTTCGTGTCGGCGAACCCTTCACAGATATAGCGTGTCGCCTCTGTCTCGGCGTCGGCCGAAGGGGCGTCAATAAGCGAGTCAACGAGCGGCTCGAGACCGGCCTCACGCGCGATATCCGCCTTGGTCTTCCTGCGCTTCTTATACGGCAGGTAGAGATCCTCGACCCACATGCAGTGGCTTGCCCCCGCTATTTGGGTGGCGTTCACCATCCTGGTTGTCGCGGGAAGCCTCGTCTTGATGGTGCGGTTGACGTCCTCGAAGAAGATCGAACCCGATGCGGAGGAGATGGACCGCGCTGATGACGAGTTTCTCGTGGGCATGTACAACGACCCGAACGATCCGATGGCCGCAATATCGATTTCGTCTCGCCCGACTCGCATCATCATCAACCGTGGGCAGCGGCTGGGCAAGCAGTATTTAATGCGGATGGTGGTCTCGATCGTGGTGTACACGCTCTTCACCGTGCTGGTGGCCATGCTATGAAAAAGGTGTTTGGGCTCCTCGCTGCGATTGTGCTGCTCGCTGTCGGCAGCTGGGTCTGGCAGCAAGTCGATGCCCCGGAAGTACGCGTAGCGAGCGTCGTCGATGGCGACACAATCGTTGTCGACGGCCCCGCTGGGCAAGAGCGCGTTCGACTGCTCGGGATTGACACTCCGGAGCGCGGCGAGTGTTTAGCTGACGACGCCACCCGGCGTCTCGAGGAGCTCCTCCCCGAAGGCACGGGCGTACGCCTCGAATACGACCAGGAGCGCACCGACCGCTACGGGCGCACACTTGCCGGAGTGTTTCGCGACGGCCAATTCGTCAACGCCGTGATGGTGTCCGAGGGGCTTGCCCGCGTCGTCGAGTACGCGCCGAACACGAAGTTCACGCAGCGCCTCGAGGCAGAGGCCGCACCTGCGGTGCGCGATTCCCTCGGCATCTACGGTCTTGGGCCTGAGTGCTGGTTTACCGAACCCACGCAACAGGTCACCTTCGAGATGCTCACCACCGGCATCGAGGAGCTCGAGCGCTCCCCCGGTGACCGCGGGCTTGTCGGCCGCTGCCAGCACTACGTCGACGCACTGCGCGATAGCGTGAAACGTACTCGAAACTTCACGTTCCGCGAGCCCGCCATGGAGTACCTCGACGAACAGCAACGCCTTATCGACGAGCTGTCAAAACCGTAAACTTCGAGTTCCTCGCCACCTGCTCCACCTGTGCAAAACGCTTCGTGACCTGGGCACGGTATGGCAGGTGCGAGTTGAACACTATGAAGAGCTGACCGCCCGGTTTCAATAGGCGATGCGATGCGTCCAGCAGATGCTCCACCAGCGTCGTATCCACGGTCGTGCCCGCGTGAAAGGGCGGGTTGAGCGCCACGGTGTCGAAGGAGGCGTCGGCAAACTTGCTTCCGGCATCATCCCAGGTCGCGTCAATACCGATCGCGCGGGCAGAAAGCACCGCGTCCGCATCGGCATCCGTGGCACACACCTCCCCCTCAAGCCCCTTCGAAACAGCCCCATTGCCGCAACCGAGGTCCAATAGCGCGCCGGGGGCGTCCGGAAGACACGACCGCAGCAGCTGCCCGCCGTAGTCCGCCCGCGCCCCCGCGAAGACGCCTCCGATGGCAACGAACCCGTTTTCTTCTACCGGCGTGTAGGACACAGGCTTTGGGCCACGCGCCGCGAGGCAGCGGAATTTACCTCTACCCCGCGTGGCGTGCACCTCAACGAAGGACTGCTCCAACACGCTGTTCATGGTCCGACTCAGGTGCTTGTTGTTCGCCCCCAACACGACGTCCGCCTGCGTAAACCCTGCGCCCGCGATACTGCGCGCGAGGTAGTCAAGGCGCGCGAGCGACTTCGGCATCTCTCCCAACGCAACGCACGAACCGGACAACCCCGCCAGGTACTCATCGAGGCGCTGATCACCGACGACCTCTGCGCCCAACGCTGCTGCTTGCTGGCAGCGGGAGTAGTCCGTGTCCGCGACGATGACGCGCTTCCCGCTTTCCACACCGGCATGCACAAGCGCCCCGGTCGGGTCGTTGCACACGATGCGCATGTCGGCTGACTCGAACCCCTCGAGTTCACTCGCCTGCTCCCAGATGAGCCGGTCAAGCGCGCGCACGGCCACTTACCTCCCACTGCGTCAACACCAGGTACTGCTGCATGTTCTCTCCTTTTGCTCCTTGCCCAGACAGTTTAGGCTGTTGGCATGCATTACCCCGAGCTCCACCAACACTTTGCGGAAACACTCCCAGGCATGGTCGGCACGGTGGCGCCCACGCACTTCCCCAACGCCCAGGTGAGCTACCTCAACGAGTCAGTCGCGTCCGAGCTCGACCTCGACACGGAGTGGCTCCGAAGCGATGAGGGCGTCGCCTGGATGTGCGGTGCCACAGGCGGGGTGGCAACTGCCTACGCCGGCCATCAATTCGGCGCGTTCGTGCCCCTGCTTGGCGACGGCCGCGCAACCCTCCTCGGCGACCGCAACCGGTACGAGATCCAGCTCAAGGGAAGCGGGCGCACCCCTTTCTCCCGCCCGGGCTCCGACGGGAAGGGCCCACTGACCGCAATGCTGCGCGAGTACCTGGTCTCGGAGCATATGCACGCGATCGGTGTTCCAACCACACGCGCACTGGCCGTTATCAGTACCGGGGAGACGATCATGCGCAACAGTGGCCCCGTTCCAGCAGGCATCGTGGTCCGCGTCGCGCGCTCCCACCTACGCGTTGGCTCGGTGCAGTACGCAGCAACTCAGTCCCATGAACTCTTGGAAGCCGTCGTGCACGCCGCGGGTTTCGATGCTGCGGAAAGGCTGCTGGAAGGGGTCGTCGACAAGCAACTTGAACTGGTAGCGCAGTGGATGCGCTACGGGTTCGTGCACGGCGTCATGAACACGGACAACACCGCGCTCAGCGGCGAAACCATCGACTACGGCCCCTGCGCTTTCACCCAAGGGTTTGACCCGCACTCATGCTTCTCATCCATCGATCGGCATGGGCGCTACTGCTTCGGAGCCCAGCCAAACGTGATCGCATGGAATCTAGTGCGACTCGCGGAAGGGCTCTTGCCACTGATGCCGGAATCGCGGGCCAACGAGATCCTTACCACTATCCCTGAGCGCTGGGAGGGCGCCACCAAGCGCTGGTTCGGACCGGAAGGCCTCGATGCGGTAGTAGGTGTCGACGACCTCGCCGCCTACAACCGTAAACACGGTGTGAACGGACGCCCAGGTCCGTTGTATGTGCCGAAAAACTTCGCGCTACAAGACGCACTCGACGCGGTCGAGCACGTTGGCGACTACAGTCCGTTCACCGCTTTGCTCCAGGCAGTCACCCACCCATACGACCAGGATGCCGGGGAGCCGTGGATGCTCGAGAAGGAACCTGACGGCGCATTCACGACGTTCTGCGGAACGTAAAAGCCACACGGCGCCGGTACAACCGGAAGCCGTGTGGCCGATACTTTCAAGCGGCTACTACGCCTGCAGACCAAGCGTCTTTTGCGTCCACTCCCACTGCTTCTCATACGCCGCCTTGTCATCGCGCAGCGATACGCCGTAGGTCGGGAACATCTCGCGCAACTTGTCGCCCCAGGAGACCATGCGCTCGCCGAAGCAGCGCTCCAGCAGCTCAATCATCGCAGCCGGGGTAATCGACGCACCCGGCGACGCACCCAGGATGCCCGCGATCGTGCCGTCCTGGTCGTTGACCAGCGCGGTACCGAACTCGAGCGAACCAAACTTCGGTGCACGTGCAGGCTTAATCACCTGGACACGCTGGCCTGCGACAGCCACATCCCAGTCGGCAGGGTTTACCTCCGGGTAGTACTGACGCAGCACGTCGATCTTGCCGTCAAAATCGCGGAAGACTTCCTCCACCAGGTACTTCACCAAGCCGATGTTTGACGCAGCGACACCAAGGTAGGACGGAATGTTATCCGGACGAATCGACTTAAACAGGTCCAAGTACGAGCCCTTCTTCAAGAACTTCGGGCTCCAACCACCGTACGGGCCAAACAGTAGTGACTGCTCACCGTCAACAACACGGAGGTCAAGGTGAGGAACAGACATTGGGGGCGCGCCCACCTTTGCCTTGCCGTACACCTTCGCCTGGTGCTGCGCGACCAGCTCCTGGTTGTTGGTACGCAGCCACATGCCGGAAATCGGGAACCCGGCGTAACCATGCACCTCCGGCACGCCTGCCTTACGCAACAAGTCGAGCGCGTAACCACCCGCACCCACGAACACGAAACGCGCACGCGCGACATGCTTGTCGCCTGTGTGGACATTGCGGACGGTGACATTCCACAGCTTGCCCTCGCGCTTAAGATTCACTACTTCGTGCCCATAGTGGATCTGGGTACCAGCCTTCTCGGAGGCGTCGAAAAACTGGCGAGTCAGCGCACCGTAGTTAATGTCAGTACCCGCGTCCATCCAGGAAATTGCAACAGGCTCAGCACCAAAGTCGCGGCCCTTCGCCATCAGAGGAAGCTTCTCAGCAAACTTATCTTCATCCGCCGAGAACTGCATCCCCGGGAACATGTGGTTCGCAGACAAGGCCTCGTAACGGCGACGCAGGTAGTCTATCTGGTCCTGCCCCTGCGCGAACGAAACGTGTGGGACTGGGTGAATGAACTCGCTTGGGTCCCCCAACTTGCCATTGTCGATCTGATGGGACCAGAACTGGCGCGCGATCTGGAACTTCTCATTAATCGCGAGCGCCTTTGTAATCTGAATCTGCCCATTCTTTTCAGGCGTGTAGTTCAACTCACACAGCGCAGAGTGCCCGGTACCCGCGTTGTTGAGCGGGTACGAGGACTCTTGCGCTGGCCCCTCAAGTCGCTCATACACTGCTTGAGTCCACTCCGGCTCAAGCTCCCGGATCATTGCTCCCAGCGTGGCACTCATAATTCCGGCGCCGATATGCAGTACGTCAACCTCATCAACGTACTGGATGTTGCCCGTCTCAGACATTAGTAATATTCCCTCTTCGATCCATATCGTTGTACGAGTGCAACGCACATTTCAGGCAGGTGCGTAACCTCTCTAACCATACGCTTGTTGGCTGAACAGTTTCCACCTTACGTTACCCCTTATGCCCACATTTTGTGTTTGCTTCACACTTGCAGCCACCCCACCCCCTACACCCGCCCCCACCCCCTAGACCAAATGGCAAACATGGCTACTTGCGCAGCCCAAGCAAGTTCCTAGCCAGTCCGTTACCATTCCTACATGGCCAAAATTAGGAGCAACCACTGGCAACCAGACATATTGGGGGACGGATTCGAACAACTTACGCTCCCCCTCGGGGAAGACCCTGATACCCACCAGCCGGTCGTAGCGACACTCGTACGAATGACCTCGCCACCGCCGCCCAAACCGGGACAACCAGCCCTGCTCTGGATTCATGGCATGTCCGATTACTTTTTCCAGGATCATGTGGCCGAACACTTCCACGAACAGGGTTATCCATTTTATGCACTCGACCTTCGTCGCTGCGGGCGCTCGCGCCAGCGCGGCGAGCGCTGGCACTACACCCGGGACATGTCCCACTATTTCCCGGAAATCACGAAGGCGGTGCAGTACGTAGCCCAGGAACACGGCCAGGTGGTACTCCTCGCACACTCTACGGGTGGTCTTATCGCGCCTCTATGGGCCGATGAGATGCGCCGTAACAACCCCGAAGTCCACGATCTAATAGCGGGCATCATTCTGAACAGCCCCTGGCTAGACTTGCAGTTTCCGAAAGCGCTGACGACGGCATTCAAACCAGTCATTAATGTTTTGGGGCGAGTGGTCCCACTGCTCCCGCTCCCCGGCGGAAGTCTTACGGCCTACGGTAAATCTCTCCACTACGAGGATCATGGTTCATGGTCCTTCAACAAGCAGTGGAAGCCGATCTCTGGGCATCGGAAATATTTCGGCTGGATGCGCGCTGTAATCCAGGCGCAGGCAAAGATTCACTCGGGGACGATCAACGCGGGCGTCCCAACCCTGGTCCTGCATTCCTCGCATTCTTTTTTGAAAGACGAGTACACCCCAGCTGCTGATACCGCGGATACCATCTTGGACGTCGACCAGATCAGCTACTGGGCACCCCACGTTGCGGACGACACCACCACCATCGCCATCGATGGTGCCCGCCACGACGTGTTCCTCTCTGAGCCGTACTCACGCACAGCCGCCTATCGCGCCTCCATCCAGTGGCTGCAGACCCTCACAACACCTAAGGAGTAACCAATGAGCATTCACGTAGACGAACACTTTGACCTCATTATTATTGGCACCGGTTCCGGTAACTCGATCCTTACGCCAGAGTTCGACGATAAGAAGGTAGCCATCGTCGAGGAAGGTACTTTCGGCGGCACGTGTCTGAACGTCGGCTGTATTCCTACAAAGATGTACGTCCTCGCCGCCGACGCCGCCTACCAGGCCCGCACTTCCAAGAAGCTCGGTGTTGACCTCGAATATCGAGGCGTCGATTGGCCATCCATCATCGACCGTGTCTTCACCGAGCGCATCGACAAGATCGCTGAGGGCGGCGAAGCCTACCGCCGCGGCGACGAGTGCCCCAACGTCACCGTCTTCGACAAGCACGCCACCTTCGTCGGCCCCAAAACACTCTCAACAGGCATCGGCGACGAAGCTCGCACCATTTCCGCAGACGAGATCGTGATCGCGGCGGGCTCCCGCCCATTCATCCCCGAGTGGGCAAGGAACGTGCCCTTCCACACAAACGAGGACATCATGCGCCTTCCGGAGCTTCCCAAGTCCCTGACCATCGTTGGCGGCGGTTTCATCGCCATGGAGTTCGCCCACGTCTTCGATGCCCTAGGTACCAAAGTCACTGTGGTGAACCGCTCACCATTCCTCCGCGCCTTAGATAAGGACATCACGCAGCGCTTCAATAAACTCGCCCAAAAGCGTTTCGACGTCCACTTCGGCACCGTCCGCGACGCCCAGCACAACGAAGACGGCGTAACCCTCACGCTCGACGACGGCGCCACCATCACCAGCGAGCACCTCCTGATCGGCATGGGACGCATCCCGAACGGCGACCTGATGTCGCTTGAGGCATCCGGCATCGATATGGAAGATGATGGTCGCGTGGCCGTCGATAGTTACGGGCGCACCTCCTGCCCTGGCGTGTGGGCCCTCGGCGACGTGTCCTCGCCGTACCAACTCAAGCATGTAGCCAACGCGGAGATGCGTGCCGTGCGACACAACCTCCTCGCGGCAATGAATGACACCCCCGAGTCCGAGTACCGCGTCATGCCTCACGAGCACGTCCCCTTCGCCGTCTTCACGGAGCCACAGATCGCCACCGTTGGCCTCACGGAGAAGGAGGCACGAGACGAAGGCTACGACGTGACCGTGAAGCAACAGAACTACGGTGACGTTGCCTACGGCTGGGCGCTCGAGGACACTTCAGGCATCGTCAAGCTTGTCGCCGACAGGAAAACTGGGAGACTCCTGGGAGCCCACCTTATTGGTCCACAGGCCTCCACGCTCATCCAACAACTGATCACGATCATGGCGTTCGACATGGACCTTCGGGAGGTTGTGCGCAAGCAATACTGGATCCACCCCGCCTTGCCGGAGGTCATCGAGAACGCAATTCTTGGTCTTGACCTTGCATTTATCGGCGAGTAAAACTTGCCGCCACCCCAAAACGGGGTGACACTAGACTTAGGCAAGGCACCCCTAATAGCTGCACGCATTTTCCCAGGTGACCTAACCACATGTAACGCATGTGACACGCGCGACGATTCCCCTGTTGGTGCAGCAGGCCATACGCGGGCTTACTGAAAGTTCTCTCACGGATTTTTTGGGATAACTTGTGCAATCTTGCCCGCGTTGGTCTAAAGTAGGTCACCGACACCGGGCAGAGTCCACATGGGGCTTGCTATCGGTCCTAGAACCTTCACGGTTCTGGATTTCTCCGAACTTCCACCCGGACGTCTTGTAAGTAACTATCAGAGAAGGATTTCGTTTCATGCGTAATTTCCGTAAGGCAGCCCTCGCAGGCGCTACCGCTGTCGCTGTAGCATTCGGCTCCGCAACCGTCGCTATTGCTGATGAGGCAAAGACCACTGAGACCACCGTGTCGCACCCAACCGAGGTCGTCGAGGTCAAGGATGCTGAGGGCAGCCTGTCCTCCAAGATCGGCAAGGGCCTCGGCGCTTGGGAACCGACTAAGGACGGCAAGGTCCAGAAGAACGGTGCTGACGGCCGTGCAATCTTCGGAATCAAGAAGAAGGAGCAGGGCTGGGACGGACAGCCGGATTGGGCAAAGGCAGGCTACTTCATCACCGTGTTCACCTCCGTCGCTGCAGCAGTCGGCCTGATCATTGGACCTGCGTACAACTTCCTTGTTCACGGTCTGCCAGCAGCCAAGTAAGTAATCGCGGATTTCCGCAACTGAATCAATAAATTTCGAAAGAAGGAAACTCAATGCGTAACTTCCGCACCGCAGCTGTTGCTTCCGCAACCGCACTGACCGTTGCTCTCGGTGGCATTGCTACCGCTTCTGCAGCAGACGGCAAAGCTCCCGTAAAGGAAACCAAGGTAACGACCACCACCACCAACACTCCTAAGCCTAAGGCTGACCGCCAGGTTATCTTCACCGGTAAGCAGGACGGCGACAAGGACTTCTCCAAGGTTGTCTCCGACGGCACCAAGGGCCTGTTCAACAATGGTGGCTCGTCTCACTACTTCGACCAGAAGGTGAACGGCGAGAAGGACATGGATCGACCATTCTACATCACCGATGCTTTCGGTAAGAAGACCGACGCTGCAGCTGTTCCGCAGTGGGCACGATACTGGATCGACGGCACCGTCATCGCTGGTATCGGCGCACTGGTTGGCCTGATCATCGCTGGCTTCAACTTCGCTTCCTACAACGGCCTGATCAAGCTCTAAGATCAGCCTCTTAGGAAACACCACTGCCCTGTCGCTACACGCGACAGGGCAGTTTTCGTTTCGGCAAAATAAAACCGCGGCTGGTGCCTTACGACAAGCACCAGCCGCGGTTCAGCACGTTCAGGAACTGTTTATGCTCCCAACATCAGCTGGCCCTCAGCAACGTCCTTATCCGGAATGGTGAGGATCTCGTTGCCACTCTCAGTAATGACCAAGGTGTGCTCGAACTGAGCGGAGAATTTCCCGTCGCGGTTCTGCACAGTCCAGCCATTATCCCAAATGTCATACGGCAGCGCGCCGAGGTTGATCATCGGCTCGATAGTCAGCGTCATCCCCGGCTCCAGGATGTCCCGGTATGCGTCCGAGTCGTAGTGAAGAACTACAAGTCCGTTATGGAACGTTGGGCCAACCCCATGGCCGGTAAAGTCGGTGACCACGTTGTAGCCGAAGCGCTTCGCATAGGACTCGATAACCCTGCCGATCACGTTGATCTCACGGCCAGGCTTCGCCACCTTGATACCGCGCATCATCGCCTCGTACGTGCGCTGGACCAGATCCTTATGCTCCTGGGAGACATCGCCAGCGAGGAACGTCGCATTCGTATCACCGTGGACACCATTCTTATACGCGGTGACGTCAATGTTGACGATGTCACCGTCCTCAATAACGGTGGTATCCGGGATGCCATGGCACACGATCTCGTTCAAAGACACGCAGCAGGACTTCGGGAAGCCGCGGTAGCCAAGCGTGGACGGGTATGCACCGTGGTCAAGCATGTACTCGTGGGCGACGCGGTCGATCTCGTCGGTTGTCACACCAGGCTTCACTGCAGCACCCGCAACCGCCAAAGCATTCGCGGCGATCTTGGAGCTCTCGCGCATCTTCTCGATTGTCTCGGCGTCCTGCACGTACGGCTCGCCGATGTTTTCCTGTACGTCGCCCTTCCAGGCGTACTCGGGACGCTCAATGTCCTTCGGAACCTTCCGGATTGGGGTGGACGCTTCTTGCTTTAGTTTTCCTCGTTTGCTCATGCGCCCCATAGTAGTACCTGCCTACTGAGGTCGAACTAACCCCCGCGCGACTGGTCGAGATTCACCAGCATCGAATTCGTCAACGCGACTGCAGCCTCCGAGCCGCCGCCAAGCACGACCAAGGCAGCGAATGCTATGTCATCGTCGACACGGTAGCCGGTGAACCAAGAATGTGAGCCCTGGTTGATTTCGGCTTCACCGGTCTTGCCGCGAATATCACCACCGGCGGTCATCCCCGCCGCGGTACCCCCCGGAGCGGTCACCGCCGCCATCATTTCCTGCAGCTGGTGCCATGCCTCATCCGGCATACGAGGCGCCGACTCGCTCAGCTCAGTTTCTGCTCCCTTAATCAGGTATGGAGTCGGCATTGAGCCATTCGCGGCAGACGCAGCCACGAGCGCCATCCCGAACGGGCTCGCAAGGTCATGGCCCTGTCCGTATCCAGCCTCTGTTCGGTCGAGTGGCTCCTCGCCTACCGGGATGGAGCCGGTGATCGTCTCCAGGCCAGGGATCTTCATATCGAGTCCAAGCCCGAACTGCTTGCCGATATCTCGAAGCTCACCCGGGGCGAGCTTCGTCGAAATGTCGGCGAATGTCGTGTTGCACGAGTGCGCAAATGCCGACTGTAGTGAGACGTTGCCGAGAGAGAATCCGGCGTAGTTCGTCACGGTCCTGCCATAGAGGTTCATGGTACCCGGGCAGGGCACGGTACTACCCGGAGTAAGGGCCTGGCGCTCGAGGCCTGCCGCGGCGGTAATGATCTTAAACGTCGATCCCGGTGGGTACTGGCCCATCGTGGCAAGATTGCCTTCACGGTCAGCGTCACGAGTCTGTGCAACGGCAAGCACCGCACCATCCGACGGGCGGATAGCAACAATCATTGCCTGCCGCCCCGCGTAGGGCTCCAACGCTCGTTCAGCTGCCAATTGCACGCTGTGGTCAAGGCTTACCTCAATAGCTGGAGCGGGTGCAGGTGCGTGTCGCTCAACGTCTTCCAACACGGCGCCGTGCTCGTTGACCACGCTCACGCTCCAGCCGTCGTCACCGATAAGGTCCTCGCGAACCAACTCACCAACGCGGGCAAGCATATCCGGCGCAAAATCAGGTTCGATGTTGACCATGGCCGCTTCTTCGTTGATGCGCACTCCAGGCACGGAGCTAAACGCCGCCTTAGCGGCGTCACCGAACTCCGCAGGCACCATCGCAACCGAATACGTTCCCTGAGCCTGGGCGAGGTTCTGTTCGAGCTCGTCGGCCGGAATGTCTGCCACGGCAGAAGATTTGCCACGGGCATCTTGGAGGAAGGACGAAATACGGCGTGCGGTGTCCGGAATGTCACGCACGGCATGCTTCTCAACCAGAATGCGGAACGCAGTACCAGGCCGCAGCAGCTCTACCCCATCGGAGGAGACAACGCTCGCCTTGGATGCGGCCACAGGGCGCAGTTCCAGATGTTGCTGCGCACCAAGACGTGGGTGCAAAATGCTGGGCTGCCAACGAACGGTCCACTTCTCGCCGATCTGGGTCAGCGTCATGTGCGAGTCATACTCGACCGTACGTTCTTTCGGCAGGCCCCACCTCAAGTGGTACGAGACGGTAGCTAGGTTGTCACTTTGATTGACGTCGTTGATCGTCGCCTCCAGCGCCTCAGCTTGGAGCCCTTCGACCGTTTCTAGGAATGATGCGTTGGCGTCGGAGGGGACGTCGACAAGATCTTGAAAATTAGACCCGTCAAGACTCACGAGGGCGTCAAGAAACTCACGAGCGACGGGCTCAACATCATTCGGGCGCGGTGTGCAGGCGGTGGCCAGCGCGCCCGTGAAAACTACGCTCAGGAGCAAAGCGAGGAGACGTTGCATGGACCTAAAATACCAAGGTCACTGAGCAAACGTCGCCTGCGCCACTCCCCGCGAGCAGACTATCTAGCGCGTAACCTTGACTTCTGCGCGTGCGCCCTCGACCTCTTCGAGCCCCTCTTCCTCAGCAATTCGCTGCGCATGGGCAATGAGCGTCTCGACGATCTTCGACTCAGGAACGGTCTCAACAACCTCGCCCTTCACGAAGATCTGCCCCTTGCCATTGCCGGAAGCCACGCCCAGATCGGCGTCGCGGGCCTCGCCAGGACCATTGACGACGCAACCCATGACAGCTACGCGCAGCGGGTACTCCATGCCCTCGAGGCCTGCAGTCACTTCCTCAGCGAGCTTGTACACATCCACCTGTGCGCGGCCACAGGACGGGCAGGAGACAATCTCAAGCTTTCGCGGGCGCAGGTTCAGCGACTGCAAAATCTGGTCACCGACCTTGATCTCCTCCACCGGGTCCGCAGAGAGCGAAACGCGAATTGTATCGCCGATGCCCTGTGAAAGCAGCGCGCCAAATGCGACGGAGGACTTAATAGTGCCCATGAACTTCGGGCCGGCCTCAGTCACGCCGAGGTGCAACGGGTAGTCGGTCTTCTCAGCGAGCTGGCGGTACGCCTCCACCATGAGCACTGGGTCAGAGTGCTTCACGGAGATGGCGATATCGCCGTAGCCGTACTCCTCGAACAGGCCAGCCTCATAGATCGCGGATTCAACCAACGCCTCAGGGGTGGCCCGGCCATACTTCTCCAGCAGGCGCTTATCGAGCGAGCCACCATTGACACCAATGCGAATCGGGATACCAGCGTCCCCTGCAGCCTTAGCGACTTCCTTCACACGACCATCAAACTCTTTAATGTTGCCCGGGTTCACTCGCACGGCAGCACACCCGGCATCGATCGCTGCGAAGATGTACTTCGGCTGGAAATGGATGTCCGCAATCACCGGGATAGGTGACTTCGCCGCAATCGCTGGAAGAGCATCTGCGTCAACGGTCTTCGGGCAGGCAATGCGCACAATGTCACAGCCCGCGGTAGCCAGCTGCGCGATCTGCTGCAGCGTAGCGTTAATGTCGTGCGTCTTCGTCGTGGTCATGGACTGGACCGTGATCGGGTGATCCGACCCAACTCCCACACCGCCAACCATCAGCTGACGAGTCTTTCGACGAGGTGCGAGCGTTGGCGCTGGGCCTTCAGGAATACCTAAACCGATGGGAAGATTCATAGTTGCTTACTCTAGCACTGCTACCCAAAC
Organism: Corynebacterium sp. UMB8791; assembly: GCF_054166365.1. Classification (NCBI taxonomy): domain Bacteria; kingdom Bacillati; phylum Actinomycetota; class Actinomycetes; order Mycobacteriales; family Corynebacteriaceae; genus Corynebacterium; species Corynebacterium sp. UMB8791. Next base: position 29,287 of record NZ_JBSZCG010000109.1, read on the forward strand.
AGCTTGATTGGGTTCACCACATCCGCAAGCATCACAAATACACCAATCGTCAGCAGTGCAGCGGCCATCGCGTATGTCACCGGCATCAGCTTGCGGTAGTCCGCAGGGCCACCAGGCTCGAGCCCCCGCAACCTGCGATGCGCATCCCTAATCTTCTCATACAGGACTACTGCTATATGCCCACCATCCAGGGGCGGCAAAGGAATCAAGTTGAACAGCGCGAGGAAGAAGTTGAGACTCGCCAACATCATCCAGAACATCGACCACAAGCTTTGTTGCGCTAACTCCCCGCCTGCGCGAGAAGCGCCGATGACACTAACTGGACCGTCAAGCTCTCGCTCAGCACCAAAAACTGAAGCCACAACACCAGGAATCTTCGACGGGAACGCGATAAGCCCCTGGACAGTCGCATTCAGCATCTGGCCCGTAAACGCAGCCGTAGCTGGCACAGCCTCGAGCGGACCGAACTGGCGCATCGCGTCTTCCACTGGCGCACTAGTGACACCTATCGCCCCCGCTTCAAAGGACGCACCGGTCGCTGGATCGATCCTGGACACGGTCGCGAGTGGAACTGCAATATCAAGCTCTTGCTCGTTACGCATCACAGTAAGCGTGACTGTTTCCCCCGGACGCTGCATCACATAATCCCTCAACGCGGGGAACGTAGCGAGCTCCTCCCCATCAACGGCGAGTAGCTTATCCCCTTCACGCAAACCTGCATCATAGCCAGGCCCATTACCGGTGCATTCTCCCAGATGAGTCTCATCAATCTGGTCGGGAGCGCACTGCAGCTCACCCACAGTTGGTGTCCGGTCGGCGTACGGGTTCGGAATCGCCGCGAAGATCGCCACGAAGTACAGCACCACAACCCCGATCAGCAGGTTCATCGCGATGCCACCGCTGAGCACCGCAATTCGCTGCCACCACGGCTTGCGGTACATCGCAACAGGCGCTTCGTCAGCGGTGACAGGATCCTGCGCGGTCATCCCTGCGATATCGCAAAATCCGCCCAGAGGGAGAGCCGCAATGCCGTACTCCGTCTCCCCCTTCTTGACGGACCACACTTTCGGCCCAAAGCCCACAAAATACCTCCGCACGCGCATCCCAAACGCGCGTGCGGTAAACATGTGGCCTGCCTCGTGGAGCGCGATAGAGACTGTAATACCCAGGGCAAAAAGTATGATTCCTACAACGCCCACTCGCTGCTCCTTGCCTTTCAGGCTGGTTTACAGCTGGGCGATTACTTCCTTTGCCGCCCGGCGTGCACCAGCATCCACGTGAAGAATATCTTCGATAGATGTCGGCGCAAAAGCAAACGCCCCTGCCGCGTCAAGGACATAGTCAATCACGTCAACGATGTGCGGGAACCGAATCTTGCCTGCAAGAAATGCTTCCACCGCCACCTCATTCGCAGCGTTGTACACCGCCGGGTACGGGTCCCCCATCGCGGAGGCTTCCCGCGCGAGACGAACGGCGGGGAAAGCTTCGTCGTCGAGCGGCTCAAACGTCCACTCACTCGCCTGCGAAAAGTCCAGCGCTGGCTGTGCACCCGGGATACGCTCCGGCCAAGCAAGGGCGTGGGAGATCGGCAACATCATCGACGGCGGCGAAGCTTGCGCAATCGTCGCACCATCGGCAAACGTGATAGCCGAGTGCACAATCGACTGCGGGTGCACCACGACATCAATAATGTCGGGCGCAATACCAAACAGCAGCGTCGCCTCGATCAGCTCCAGTCCCTTGTTCACCATCGTGGCGGAGTTCAAGGTGTTCATAGTGCCCATCGACCACGTCGGGTGCTGCCCGGCCTGCTGCGGAGTTGCCTCCATCATCTGCTCGCGGGTCCACCCCCGGAACGGGCCTCCCGAAGCAGTAAGGACGAACCGTGAAACGTCAGCACGGCTCCCTGCGCGCAGGCATTGGGCCATCGCAGAGTGCTCAGAATCGACCGGCACGAGCTGTCCAGGCTTCACCTTCTCCATGACGAATTGACCGCCAGCGACCAGCGATTCCTTGTTCGCCAGAGCTAGCACGCCATCCTTGCGAAGCGTCGCAAGCGTCGACTCAAGACCGGCGGAACCGACAAGTGCATTTAACACGATGTCTGCATCTTGCATTTCAACAAGAACCGCAGCGGCGTCCTCACCTGTGATAATGACATCACCCACAGCGTGAGAAACGTCTTTCGCAGGGTCGAGCTGCTGCACTGCAATTTGTTCTGGGCGCAGATTGAACTCCTGTGCCTGCTGGATAACAAGCTCAGGGTTGTGCCCTGCTGCCGCGATGCCGACAACCTCAAAGTCTTCAGGGTGCTTCCGAATGATATCGAGAGCCTGTGTGCCGATAGAGCCTGTCGATCCAAGAATCAGAACCTTTTTCACAACCTCCATTGTGGCACGTCACGGCAAAAATAGATACTTAGTTTCTCCTTAAAGTATTTTTGACCACCGCTCGTCGTGGTGCATACACAAGATGTGCACATACGACCGTGGGGATACTCTGTCATTCCCGCCACCACACATCGCACCCACGAGCGCACCTCCCCCGCTGGCCCTCACGTACATGATGCGAAAGTTTGAACTCATTGGGGGCTACACAGTGCCATCGCGCCCTGCAATATGAAAAGATAATGCACAGTACACACAGATTTAGCATGTCTGCCGTCGGGCGCATACACAATAATGCGAACCGATGCGGACGACTACAGCTCAAGGAGAATGGCA
>NZ_JBSZCG010000110.1:0-27380 GCF_054166365.1 Corynebacterium sp. UMB8791
ATGAACACGGTTGCGAGCGATGTCATCGATGGCATCCCGACACACAAAATCCGCCTCAACGACACGACCCTGCGTGACGGATCCCACGCCGTACGCCACCAGTACACCAAAGACCAGGTGAAAAAGATCGCCCGCGCGCTTGACGACGCCGGCGTCGAAATGATCGAGGTCACTCACGGCGACGGGCTTGGCGGGTCTTCCTTCAACTACGGCTTCTCCCACACCCGCGACATCGAACTCATCGAAGCCGCAGTCGAAGAAGTCAAGAATGCGAAGATTGCCGCACTGATGCTTCCAGGCCTGGGTACCGTAAAGGACCTCAAAGAAGCAAAGAGTGCGGGCGCATCCATCGTGCGCGTTGCCACTCACTGCACCGAGGCAGATATTTCGATCCAGCACTTCCAGGCAGCACGGGAGCTTGGTTTTGAGACCGGTGGCTTCCTGATGCTTTCACACCGCATCCCACCAGCAGAGCTTGCGAAGCAGGCCCGCATCATGGTCGATGCCGGCTGTCAGTGCGTCTTCGTGGTCGACTCCGCCGGCTACCTAGTGATGAACCAGGCCGCGGACCGCGTCAAGGCAGTCGTTGAAGAGATTGGCGACGACGCACAGGTCGGCTTCCACGGACACCAGAACCTCGGTTTCGGGGTTGCAAACTCGTTGCTCGCTGTAGTCAATGGTGCTCGCCAAATTGACGGCACCCTGTATGGGCTTGGTGCTGGCGCCGGTAACGCACCGATCGAGGTGTTAGCCACGGTGTTCAACCGCACCGGCATTGACATCGGCAATGTTGATCAAGCCAAGCTTCGTGACGCCGCTGAAGACATCCTGAAGCCAATGGTCGAGCGTCTCCCAATGATGGACCGCGGCTCCATCGTCCAGGGTGAGTTTGGCGTTTACAACTCCTTCTTGCTCCACGCGCAGCGCGCCGCGGAACGCTATGGTGTGCCTGCAGCGACCATCCTGGAAGAAGTCGGTCGCCGTGGTTACGTCGGTGGTCAGGAAGACATGATTATCGACGTCGCAATCGACCTGGCAAAGCAGAAGTAGCGAAGTAGAGCGCGTATGCGGGTTTATCCCGCGTGCTTCGCTCTCCACGCACGAGTCCCGGATCCACAAATCTTTTTGAGGACCGGGATTACTGTTTTGGGCTGAAAGTCTTCTGCGGGAAAGGAAACGCTCATCGCGGCAATCGGTACGCCCTCGGTGCCGAAAATCGGGCAGGCGACGCAGCATAGACCTTCCGAAATTTCCTCAAGGTCGTAGGCGATACCTTCATCGCGGATCTTTTTCAACGTTTCACGCAGCTCATCCGGGTCTGAGATCGTGTGCGGAGTCCATGGTGCGAGCCCCTCACGGATGATGCGCTCGGTAAGCGTTTCGTCGTACGCCATAATTGCTTTGCCAATGCCAGTCGCGTAAGCGGGAATGAGGCCGCCAATGCGCGACGGCGCTGTCACACCACGGACGGAAAAGAGCTTGTTCGCGTAACGAACGTTCGTCCCTTCAACATGTCCAAGGTGGACGGTGTGTCGAGTGCGCTCAAAAAGCGCTGCCAAAAATGGTGTGAGCAACTCTGATACCTGAGCGGTTTGCTCGGAATACACCTCCGGTGTTGACGCCATTCCGAGCGCCGGGTTGAGCCGATAGAGCTCGTTCGCTTTGAGGACGGCATCATTTTCCACCAGCTTGTTAAGAAGGCGGTGCGTCGTCGACTTTGGAAGATCGACGCGCCGGGCTAACTCTGAAACGCCAACCCCGTTGACGTCCTCGCTCTTGAACGCTTTCAGAATGCCGAACGCCTTGTCGATGGAGTTTGGTTTTGCGTCTTGAACCATAGGATCAGTGTAACCGGATAGTGTCTATCGTGTGCCACGGACTGGAACACTCCGGCGTGTGTGTGGGTTCGTCGCTATGTTGGCTGTATGACTGAAATTTCCATTCCTGATTACAAGACTGACGAATTCTTCGGGCTCGAGGACAAGTGGCTGGAGACGGCACCCGGCGAGCTCACTCACTACCACGATCTCGGCGAGGGCGAACCAGTACTGTTCCTCCACGGCTCCGGCACGGGCGTGACTGCAGCCGCGAACTGGTGGCTGAACCTTCCGACCATCTCCGAGAACGCACGATGCATCGCGATTGACTCCATTGGTTACGGCCAGACTGTCGTAGCTGAGGGCACCAAGTACGGTATCCGCGAGTGGGTTGAGCACGCAATCCGTGTGCTGGATGCCCTGGGAATTGAAAAGACCTGGATTGTTGGTAACTCGCTCGGTGGCTGGGTTGGCTTCCAGATGATCATCGACCACCCGGAGCGTGTGAAGGGCATCATCTCCATGGGCACCGGTGGGGCGAAGTTGACCGGCGCGCTGAAGGGTCATTCGAACCCGAAGCTGACCGAAGAAGGTATCCGCAACACGCTCGAGCAGTTCGTGGTGGATAAGTCGCTGATCACCGATGAGCTCGTGTCGCTGCGCTACCAGTCCGCGCTGAACGATACGGCGTCTGATCGCCTACAGGAGGTTGTGCAGGCGCGTGACCGTGACCGTACCGAGCTTCCACTCGACTTCGACGTGCTGTCGAAGGTCGAGATCCCGGTTCTGCTAGTGCACGGCATGCAAGACGTCGTGATTACGCCGCAGCGCACGTGGGACCTGGTGAACACAATTCCGTCCGCTGACGCTCACCTTTTCGCACAGTGTGGCCACTGGTCGCAGGTTGAGAAGGCTGATGAGTTCAATGAGGTCATCGTGAACTGGATGAAGCGTCAGTTCTAGTCAGCAGCTTTTCGACGCCCACTTCGGCCCCGTCGTGGTGGGCGTTTTGCTATGTGTACAACATTTTCATCGCACCAGGTCGGTGGACTGGGTTTGGGGCGGAGTAGCCGCGTGGTGAGTGCCAGAGCGGTTGTGCGTCCACAACTTCGATGCGACCTCGGCGTGCTCGTTGGGGGTCGTCGTCGTTGACGCGATTGTGGTAGCGGCACAATGGCGACAGGTTGTTGATGTTCGTTTCCCCGCCGTGTTGCCATGCAGTGATGTGGTGGATTTCGCAGGCGTCGGCTGCATGGCGGCATCCAGGCACTGGGCAGCCGGGGGTAACGGCGCGGGCCAGAGCGCGCTGCTTGTCATTTGCGAGGCGTTGTGTCCGGTAGAGGTTGACTGCCCCGTGCTGTGGGTGGAAGACGGCGGCTTCGAGCTCGTTCTCGGTGGTGGCGACGTGGCTGTTTAGGTATTCGGCGCCTGTCATGGTGGTGCCATCGGTCAGGGTGAGGGTGGTCTCGTCGCCGTGGCCGCGCTGTATTTGGATCCACTGGGGGAGTGGAATGAGCAAGAGAGGTCGGGGGACTGCGTGGGGGACGGAACGGCCGTCGCCACGTATGATGTCGAGGAATCTGCGCAGCATGTGTTTCGTGGGTGGCGTCTTGGGGTCCATGTCTTGGGTGAGGGCGTGTTCAAGGTCGGCGAGGTCGCGCTCGTTGGTGGTGAGCGTCATGGTGCGGCGCCCATTGCGGGAAGGCGAAAATGTGAGGCGGTCGTTTTGGTGCTTGGTGTTGTTCGGAAGAAGTGCTTTTGCGCGTTCGCTGAGCTTTTTGTATGTGCCCTTGGTATCGAGGAGTACGAGGCGCAGTTTGGTGCGTGTTCGCGCGGACTTGATGGGGCGTAAGCGCCGTTCGATCATAGCGAGTTGGTCGAGTGAGAAGCCGTAGCGTCGAGCCTTTTCGGTAGCGAGTCGCTGTTTTTGTCGGGATTTTGTGGGCCCGAAGTAGATGTCGTGGAGCTGGCGCCAGGCGCGGGCTCGTGTTGGATCGACGCCTGCTTCGATGGCGGCTTCGTAATCGAAGCCGTCCAGTACGTCGAGTGCCTGCGTGGACATGGATTCTAGGAATGTCTTGAAGTTCATAACCTGAACATATGTGGTTGCAGAACGCCTGGGAAAGGCTTTTCACGCTACCTGTGGATAACTTCTTCTTGTGTGGCGTTTTCTGAAGTGCCCTGTGGATAACGTATGACTTGCATGCGAACGCTAATGAAAATAATGTTCATTAGGTGAAATTTTCTGTCATCAAGATTCTGCGAGCGCTCGCCGCGACATTACTGCTCCTTTCCATGTCGACGCCTGCTTTCGCGGCGGAATGCCACCCGACACTGCACCCGATGGTGAAAGACGACCGCACTGTTCCGGCCGAGTGGCGCGATCCCGCAGAACTCGTTTTTGGGCTGGGTGATGCAGCAAAGCAACAGCTCTCCAATCCAGTCGGGCCAATTCCGGCCGGTACCGCGTGGATGATCGGTGCAACTCAGCAAGCCGGTGTGCCATGGCTTGGAGCGAATACGCAGCATCCGTCGCTGCTTGAGCACACTTCTGGGGATGTGGCCTGGGAGATTACAAATTTTGATGGACCCGGTGCCATGTTTGTGTTCACACAGGGTGGGCTCGGTCAGGTCGTGGGCGAGGAGTGGTTCCGTGGCGTCGATGGGCAGGCGCAGGGCAGCCATACCATTCCTGCGAATTCACATGTGCATCCAAACTGGATGTTCAGTGCTCCGGGGACTTACACGGTGACAGTTCGTCAAAGCGCGACGACGAGTAATGGCGAGCCGGTGAGCGGGGAGGCGACGCTCACCTTTGACATTGGCGGCGCCGGTAACGCGAACGATGGTCACTTCGACTTTGGCTCCGTCTTTGACGAGGAGGGCGAGTGCGCGCAGCCAGTGGCGGCGAGCAACGCGAATCCAGCGCCTGATCAGGGAGAGACTCAGTTGCAATCACAAGATCACCAGCAGCAGGATGTTGCTCCCGCGCAACGCGGTGGGGCCCTTGCAGAAACGGGTACGACAGTGATGACGCTGCCGGTGGCTGTGCTCGGCTTGGGCGTGTTTGTCTTTGGTGCGGGTTGGTTGTGTTTGGATGCGTCGTTGCGCCGTCGTGTCGCCGCAGCGTGGGGTTTCGGTGGCCACCGGTGATCCAGTTTTTTCAACGAGCCGCTGTGCTGATGTGCGTGGCGCTGCTCGGGGCGTGTAGCGCACCGGAAGGGCAGTCGGTGGGAGAGGGGAAGGCGTCGGTGGTGGCGTCGACACCTATTTTGGCGGATGCGGTTCAAAACGTTGCAGGTGATGTGGCTGATGTGCACACGCTGATGGCGCGTGGGGTTGATCCGCACAGCTACGAACCGAGCTTGCATGCCACACGCGACATCGCGTATGCGGATGCCATTTTTACCAACGGACTGTTGTTGGAGCCACAGTCTTTAACGAATACGATTGCGGCGACCGTGCGTGACACGACTCCGGTCGTGGCACTTGCGCAGGAGGCGCAACGGTACGGGTTTGCGCCGATTCCGCTTGTGGAGGACGCGAGCCTAGATGCGGTGTGGCTCGGGTTGCGGGTGGATACGGGCCAACAGCTCCCGACGACGGGAGTCGCGGACTTACACCTTGTAGATGTTGACGGCCCCGGTGCCACTTTCGCGTTCATCCTGGGAACCTTCGGCACCCCGGAGGTGGTGTTCAACTCTCACGACGGGCTGGATAGCCGTGACGTAAAGACCCTGCCGGTTGACGCGCATACTCACTTGAGCTGGGCATTTTCCAAGCCAGGCGTGTACAAGCTGACGTTTGAATCGCATATTCGCGATGCCGTCGGTGCACCTGAGCGCGCAAGTGCGGAGTCGACGGTGACGGTCGTTGTGGGGCAGGATCCCGCGCGGGTAACGCCGGGGTTGCACGCGGTGGAGAAGGGGCACGTCGACATTACAACAGAGCTTGATGGGCAAGGTGCGGCTCACCTCGTGCTCAACTCGGATGACGACGGCCGCATGGATCCAGTGAACGTAGCCGTCACAGTGCCGAATACAACCCTGCAGCCGATCCCTCCGGAGCGCCCCTTCCGATTCCTCGGTACACCGGGGGAGGAAACCTACCTGCTCCCGCAGGCGGTGCTGGGCAATCACGTGCATGGTGAGCTGGACCCGCATGTGTGGCACGACGTTCGGGCGATGAAAGCGATCGTTCAGGTAATCCGTGACGAGTTGGCTGCGGTGGATCCGCACCACGCGGAAATCTACCAGGCAAACGCCCGCGACTACCTGCAAAAACTGGACGCAGCGGATGAAATGATGCACGAGTCTGTCTCCGCGGTTCCGGAGGAACAACGCAACCTGGTGACTACACACCATGGATACGCCTACCTCGCGCGGGCATATGGAATGCGAGTTGCAGGTTTTGTCACGCCAAACCCCAGCGTGGAGCCGAGCCCGCGTGATGTCATCGCGTTCACCCGCACACTGGAGAATCTGCACGTGCCCGCGGTCTTCCTGGAACCACAGTTGGCGGGGCGCAGCACAGTGCTGACAGAAACCGCCGCCCAGCTTGGCATAGAGGTATGCCCAATCTGGGGCGACACATTGGATCCTCCGGGGTCTGGGCCAGCCGATACCTATATACACCTTGTGGAGGCGAATGCTGCGTCGATACGCAGGTGCCTCGGACGAAATGAGAAATGAGCGAACAATGAAACTTCGAATTATCCCACTGATGGTTGCTGCGACGATCGTGGCAACTCCTGCGATCGCGAATGCGCAGGCCGCCAACAACGATCCTGCGTTACAACAGGTGGTCAGCGCAGATGAGGCGATTGCGCCAGCCGGTGAGCACACAGTTATTGACGCCGGACACGTCGATCTAGGCGCGACATTCAACGGGGATACCCTTGAATTTCTCGCTCGCGACGACACACAGCAACCGCCCGTATGGCGTCACCTCGACGACGTGGTGTTCCGCGTGACCGATGCCGCGAAGCAAACCCTCCCCGACGGCGACGACTTCGCCTTCACCGGCGCAAAGCCAGGTGCGGACGTCTGGGTGATCCCACAGACTGAGGTTGCCGGGGTGCCGTGGCTGGGGTGGAACACGCAGGCCGCGAGCCTGCTCGAACACTCCGGAAACGGCGTGAGCCTGGAGTTCGGCGGACACGAAGGGCCAGGCGAGTTCTCCCTGTTCCTGCAACCGGGCGGGTTCCACGCACCACAGTTGCTGTGGACGACTACTGAGCCGGGTGTGCAGCCAATGTGGGTGGAGCCGAACACGCATACCCACGCCAATTGGGTCTTCACCGAGCCGGGAGTGCACCTGGTCGGGGTGCGAGCAGTGGTGAAGGATGACGCTGGCACCGTTCACACGGACGAGCAGTTGGTGCGCGTGGCTGTAGGCGACGGGACGGACGTAGCGGCGGCGCAGTCCGCACAGTTCAACGGGCCGTGGCGCGAGGGTGCTGCGTCGGAAGAACAGGCAGATAGCCAGAGCACGCTGAATGCGGGGCTGATCGCTGGTGGGGTGATCGGTGTGTTGGTGCTCGCGCTGGTGGCGCTTCTAGTGGCGCGTTCTCGGAAGGAGCGTCGCGCGTGAGCACGCAACCGCTTATAGAGGTGCGAGGCTTGCGCGCCGGGTACCCGGGTCGCCCGGTGTTTGAGGGCGTTGATCTTCTTGTGCCTGCCGGGCAGTTCGTCGCGCTGCTCGGTCCGAACGGGGCGGGGAAGACCACGCTGATGCGTGCAACGCTCGGCCTGATTCCCGGCACAGCCGGAACGGTGCGGGTAGGGGAGTGTACGGGCCACGCGGTGCGCAAAGTGGTGGGGTACGTCCCGCAGCGTCACGACGTCGCCTGGGATTTCCCGATCGATGTCGCGTCCGCTGTCATGAACGCCACGCTTGACCTGCGCCCGTGGTACGCGCGGCCTAAGGCGGAGCACCACGAAGCTGTGGCGGAAGCACTCGAAGCTGTGAACCTCCAAGACCTGGCACACCGGCCGATCGCGGCGCTTTCCGGAGGGCAGCGCCAACGCGTATTGGTGGCGCGCGCCCTGGTGCGTCGTCCAGGCGCGCTGTTCCTCGACGAGCCGTTCACCGGCCTCGATATCCCGTCTACTGAGCAGCTGCTAGCGCTGTTTCGTCAGCTGGCTTCCCGCGGAATCGCGATCGTGATGTCCACGCACAACATCGTGGAGGCTGTTGACTCTTGTGATCGCCTCCTGCTGTTCCGCGGTGGCATCGTCGCGGACGGGGCTCCCGCTGATCTTGACGACGCCCACCCATGGATGGACACGTTCGGCGTCGGCCCGGATTCGCCATGGCTGGCGGCGCTGCAAACACATGTGAAAGAGGTATCCCGTGCTTGAGATCGGGTTTCTGCAATTCTTGGCTGACGTGGCCAACCCGCACCTGGCGTTCTTGCCGCGCGCGTTGACGGCGGCAGTGTTGGCGTCCGTGTTGTGCGCGGTCGTTGGGTGTTTTGTGGTGCTGCGCGGTATGGCGTTTATCGGGGATGCGGTGGCACACGCCGTGTTTCCGGGCGTTGCGTTGGCGTTCGCGCTGCAGGTGTCGGTGCTGCTCGGTGGGGCCGTTGCCGGGTTGATCGTGGCGGTGTTGATTGCAGTGCTGTCGCAACGGCGTGCGCTGAAAGAAGACGCGGTGATTGGCATTGTGTTTGCGGCCGCGTTCGCGCTTGGCTTGGTGATTATTTCGCGCGTTGAGGGCTACACAGCGTCGCTGAGTTCGTTCTTGTTTGGTTCGCTGACAGGTGTGAGTGAGCGCGACCTTATAGTCAGTGCTGCGACGTGTGCTGTCATTGTGTCGCTGGTGGTGGTGTTACGGCCGTGGCTGACCGCGGTGGCGCTCGACCGAGAGACGGCGCGCGCGATGAACGTGCGCGTCGCGCTCCTGGACTTGGTGTTGTACCTGTGTGTGACGGCCGCGGTGGTGGTTTCGGTGCAGACGATCGGCAACATTCTGGTGTTGGCACTGTTGGTCACCCCGGCGTCCGCCGCGCGACTGTTTACAGACAACCTGGAGACCATGATGATCCTCGCCGCGCTGATTGGCGTGGTAGGCAGCGTGGTTGGTGTATGGCTGGCGTGGTCGTTTGACTCGCCGACCGGCGCAACGATTGTACTGTGTGTGACTGCCATCTTCGGTGCGAGTTGGCTCTTCGCTAGGAAAGGGGTGCGGGCATGATCCGCAGACTCATCCTTGTGGTTGCGCTGATCGCGTTTACTGTCACCCCGGCGCACGCGACCACGCCTGCCGGGCATCAGCCCGGTGACCCTGGGCATGGCGTCGTCCTCCCGGAGGACCTTGACCACCCATGCGCTGGCCGTAAGTTGCTGTACCACTCCCACAACGACGCCCTCTACGGCACTCGGTTCGACGGCCAGCTGTCCATTGGTGCGGTTGACGGTCAGCAGGTCACCGACCAGCGCGACGTCTGCTTCCGTCTGCCTCTCGACGCTGACGCCGACGGCAATGACGTCTCCCGCCTCACCATCCCGGATGATGGCTCCCTCGATTTTCTGGGCGCTCCGGGCAGTCAGGTGTGGCTCGCGCCCCAGCACGCGGATTTCACCGATGATTGGCGCCCCATCTGGTCCGGCATCGGTGCATTTGACCCGGCGCACGAGCTGCCGGGTGCTGTGCCAAGCAACTTCAAAGACGACATGATGTACTTCGACCTGCTGGGCATCGATGGTCCGGGTGATGTGCAGATCTTCTTTAAGAACGCCGCCTCGCCGGCCGAGCGCCTCTTCAATAGCGCTGACGAACAGATGCGCACCGTCGAGTATGAGGTTGGCGCGCACGGCCATTTCAACTGGACGTTTACGAAGCCCGGCGTTTATAAGCTGCGTTGGCAGGGTCGCGCCGAGCTGACCAACGGTGAGACCGAGTACACCGGCTGGACCGACCAGTACTGGCTGGTTGGCACCGACGCGGACGTCGGTTTGCCGGAGGGCACCACGACGGGACTTCGCACCCCCGCACTATCGACGCCCACTCCGTCACCGACGCAACCGCCAACACCAACACCAACAGCACCAGTGACAACCGCGGCACCGGCACCCGCACCCGCACCCGCTGCGAAGCACTGCGCCGCGCTGCGCACCCGCCCGGAGGCGTTCATCGCGAACGGGCATATGGACATGGGGCCCGTCGATACGGGGGAGGCCGCGCTCATCGACGACCGCGACCCCAACAACCCCGCGCGACACTCCAGCGGCACCTTCCTCTTCGAGGTTCCCGACCGCGCCCGCCAGGACATCCCTGCGACGCTGCGCGACACGTTCCCCACCCGCCCCGAGCGCATGTGGGTGTTGCCGCAGTCGCAGAAGGCGGACCTGCCATGGCTCGGGTTCTCGACAACCCACCACCCAGCCCCCGCCACCGTCCGCATTACTGCTGTCGCCGGACCCGGCCGTATGTACACCTGGCACGAGGGTCTGCAGGGCGCGAAGCTCGAGCTGGACTCCGGCGACAAGTCCCGCACGCTGAGCTACCCGGCGAACGCCCATGACCACCAGGCATTCGGATTCACCGAGCCTGGACTTTACGCCGTGACTTTCGCGTTTGACTCCGCGGAGCTCGTTGCGGTCTTCGCGGTCGGCGACGCCGCCATCGCGACGGCCCGCGAACAGCACGCGAGCGGGTATCGTGAGCTGGACTCGTGCGGCTCCAATGCAGCGACCAGCGACACGTGGATGGGCGCATTGGCGAAGGGGATCCGCTCAATCGACGAGGAGTTGAGCAAGTTCGGCCACAAGCTACGGCCAGTAGCAACGACTGCGCCGTCAAAGCCAGTGCCACCGCGCACTGTAATAAATACTGTGCGTGCGACGGAAGCGAAGGCCGCGACCAAGCAGGCGCCACCAAAGCAGACGACGGCGCAGAAACCGGCGCAGAAGTCCACAACAACGTCGGCACCAAAGCGGCAGGCGGTAAAGCCGACGGGGGCGAAGCCGACGTCGACAAGAAGGGCGATCCCGGACGCTCCGATACAGGCTGGTGGCGGTGGCATCGTCTCATCTTTCGACCAGGGAGCAGCGCAGGAGGAACCCGCGACGGGCGTGACTGCCAGCGGTTTCTGGGGCGGGCTCATCCTCGGTGTTGGCTTGATGGCGCTGCTGGGGGGCATTGCGTTGTTCGTGGTGGCGGCGCGGATGTTGCGCGGAGTTGCGCGCACGCAAGAAGACGTGTAGGGTTCCACAACGAAGTTTGAACGGGTAATACCCGAGCTCAAGTTTCACCGAAGACCGTCGGTCGCCCTTCGGGGCCGAAGGTACCCCTCTCCAGGGGTCGACCCACGCAGGAGGAACGTGGCCTACCTTTCTAATGGTGCCTCGTGCTTCTGCACGGGGCACTTTTTGTGTCCCGGGCGGATTGAAGGACATGAAGTTATTGGAAGGAGGCGTGTGTAATGGCAAATCCGAAGAATGAGCGCGAGCTTGCTGTGTTGAAGGAGAAGTTTGACGCTGCTAGCTCCATCGTGCTGACGGAGTACCGTGGCCTGACCGTTGGTCAGCTGCAGACTCTTCGTGGCGATCTCGGCTTCGATGTCGAATACCACGTCGCCAAGAACACCCTCATCAAGATCGCTGCGAACGAGCACGGCATCGAGGGTCTCGACGAGCTTCTGACCGGCCCGACCGCTATCGCTTTCATTAAGGGCGAGGCTGTCGACGCTGCTAAGGTCATGAAGAAGTTCTCCAAGGATCACGACGCGTTTGTGATCAAGGGTGGCTACATGGATGGCGCTGCCATCGACGCCGCTCAGGTTGACGCCATCGCTGAGATGGACAACCGCGAGACCACGCTTGCAAAGCTCGCTGGCGCATTCCAGGGTTCTTTGGCAAAGGCTGCTGGGCTGTTCGAGGCTCCGGCATCCAAGACGGCTCGCCTTGTCGCTGCGCTGCAGGACAAGCAGAACGACGCCGCATAACACACTTACAAACTTGGGCTAACCGCCCACCAATAGAAAGGAAGCCACCATGGCTAAGCTGTCTAAGGACGAGCTCATTGAGCAGTTCAAGGAAATGACCCTCATCGAGCTTTCCGAGTTCCTGAAGGAATTCGAGGAGGTCTTCGACGTTACCGCTGCTGCACCAGTTGCTGTTGCTGCTGCTCCGGGCGCTGCTGGCGGCGACGCTGCTGCTGCAGAGGAGAAGGACGAGTTCGACGTTGTTCTCGAGGACGCTGGCGCCAAAAAGATCGGTGTCATCAAGGTTGTCCGCGAGCTCGTTCCGGGCCTGGGCCTGAAGGACGCCAAGGAAATGGTCGAGGGTGCTCCAAAGGCTATCCTCGAGGGCGCAAACAAGGACGATGCAGAGGCTGCAAAGGCCAAGCTGGAAGAGGCTGGCGCAAAGGTTACCCTCAAGTAATCTCGCAGGCTGCATAGCTTTTCGACGATCACCCCGTCGCCACGTACTGTGGCTGGCGGGGTGTTTCGCGTTGTGTGCTAAGATTTCGCACCATGCTGCCCAAATCCAGGATCATTGCTTCGTTGTTGGCGGGCCTCGGTATTGCGTTGTTGGTTGGCGGTCTGCTGGCCCCGCGTGTGCTGAACTCGGGCGCGAAGCTACCGCTGGACCTTGGGGCGGTAACGCTGACAATGGCCGATCCTGACGGCACCCGCGAGGGCGAGCCGTCCCCGGTGGTGCACCAGCTGCACATGGAGGTGCAGAATCCGGCGGGCAAGGACTCTGCCAGCGTGCGCGTGGGGGACACGTTGCGTGCGGGGGACGCGGGTACGGACTTTGAAAACCTTGTCGGCGCGAGCACGTGGACGTATACCTTGAACCGTGAAACCGGTGAGGCGCAGGGACCGGCAAAGGTCCAGCTTGTGATGGCGATGCCGGCCGTCGATGTCCCGGTGGAGGGGTCGTGGCTGAAGTTGCCGTCGCCGGTAAAGCAGGAGACGTACCAGGTGTTCGACCCGGTGTTGCGTGGGGCTGCTCCCGCGGAGTTCGTCGCAGAGGAATCGGTTGCTGGGCGCACGGTGCTGCGGTTCCGGCAGGTCATTGCGCCAACGAACGTGGCGCAGCGGTACGCGGATATGCGAAACACGTTGACCGTCGAAGGGGAAGACGGTGAGCCGGTCCGCACGTTCTATACGCATAGCGCGCAGCGCGAGTTGTTGGTTGATCAGATCACCGGCGTGGTCGTGGGGATGCAGGAGCGCGTCAACGACTATTATGCTGACGTGGACGGCAATGAGGTCCAGGGCATTGTTTCCTACGACGCCGCGATGGACGAGCAGCAGACGGCCGAGCTCATCTCGCTTCTCGACGGCGCCTACGGGCCTTCCACGCAGCAAGCCTTCACGTGGAGCGTGCTCGGTTTGGGTGGTGCGCTGACCTTGATTGGTCTGGTTGGCGCGTTGTGGCCGCGTCGGCGTTAGCGTCGCGCCTGCGTTTAGTGCTAAGCTTCCCCGCGACGGCATTGAATCGGGGGATTGTTGCTGCCCTTTACAACATTGGGTGCATTGTGTAAACTCATTCGGTGCACTGGAAGCCGTCTCCAGTCCGCTATGTCAACCTTGCTTTGTTGGCGTCGAGAATTTTCGAAGCGCTGACTTGACAAGGTGATTTTGCTGTCTCTGGGGGCGGGTATTCCGAAGCAGACCGAATGCTAATCTACCCAGCGGAAACGCCGATTTTTACAGAGCCAGAGTAGAGATCGGCGTCCGCCTTAGGTGCTGGAAGGACCCAACTTGGCAGTCTCAAACCAGACCATGTCAATGGCTGAAATTCCCGGGGCTCCCGAACGTTATTCGTTCGCGAAGATCGCAGAGCCGATCGCTGTCCCGGGTCTTCTTGATGTACAGCTTGAATCTTTCGCGTGGCTTGTTGGTACGCAGGAGTGGCGTGAGCGTGAGCAGGAAGCTCGCGGCGCCGACGCGCGTATCACGAGTGGCTTGGAGGACATTCTCGAAGAGATTTCTCCAATCCAGGACTACTCGGGCAACATGAGCCTGACGCTGTCCGAGCCGCGCTTCGAAGATGTCAAGGACACGATCGACGAGTGTAAAGAAAAAGATATTAACTACTCCGCGCCGTTGTATGTGACGGCGGAGTTCATCAACAATGAAACCCAGGAGATTAAGTCTCAGACGGTGTTCATTGGTGATTTCCCGCTGATGACGGACAAGGGCACCTTCATCGTCAACGGCACTGAGCGTGTTGTTGTTTCGCAGTTGGTGCGTTCGCCGGGCGTGTACTTCGACGAGACGATTGATAAGTCGACGGAGCGGCCGCTGCACGCGGTGAAGGTGATCCCTTCGCGCGGTGCGTGGTTGGAGTTTGACGTCGATAAGCGTGACACGGTTGGTGTGCGTATTGACCGTAAGCGTCGTCAGCCAGTGACGGTGCTGCTGAAGGCGCTTGGTTGGACGACGGAGCAGATCACGGAGCGCTTCGGCTTCTCCGAGATCATGATGTCCACCCTCGAGAATGACGGTGTGGCGAACACCGACGAGGCGCTGCTGGAGAGCATATACTTTCCGGAAACCTACAGGTCAATCCGTGAAAATCCGCGATTCCGGACACACTTTTTGACCCTTAACCCAAGAAGGCTTCGAAAAGCTATTGCTACCTGGCGATTTGCGTTCAATGATAGAACCGGGTTAGTCTTTCAAAGGCTTCAACGGAGCGGACACACCAAAACGGTGAGTTCACAACATAGAGGCTGTGCCCCCTTAGCTCAGTCGGCAGAGCGTTTCCATGGTAAGGAAAAGGTCGTCAGTTCGATTCTGACAGGGGGCTCTGTTGTTTGTACAGTCCTTGTGGCGGCAAGCACATGGCGGTGTAGCTCAGTGGTAGAGCAAGCGACTCATAATCGCTGTGTCGCGAGTTCAATTCTCGCCATCGCTACTCACCTCAAAACGGGAAACGCGTTTCCCGTGGTAGGGTTAGGAGCACTGTTCACAGTGTCCTAGGGGCGTGGCGCAATTGGTAGCGCAACGGTCTCCAAAACCGTAGGTTGCAGGTTCGAGTCCTGTCGCCCCTGCCAAAACTTGTAGTTAGAGGAGTTCTTTTGACTAATCCGCAAGAACACAACCCAGCACAGCCCACTGGCAAGCGCCAGCTGCGCGGGGTCTCCTCTGTTTCATCCGCTTCCTACGAAGCGAAGCACACCCCCGCAAAGCCTGAAGAGGACCGCGAAGAGTCCCTCGGCGGCGGCCCAGGCGCGTTCCCGGGCGAAGTCGTCCAGGAAATGCGCAAAGTCATCTGGCCAACCGGAAACCAGATGCTCAACTACACCCTCGTCGTATTCGCATTCCTCATCGTGCTCACCGCACTCGTGTGGGGGACCGACCGCCTCGGCACCATGTTGATGCAATGGGTATTCATCCGCTAACATGAACAACAAGTGATTGTCCCGCCACCTCAACCTCGAGGTAAGGCGGGATTAGTTTTTGCCACACCAAGGAGAAACACCATGACCACCGAGCCGGAAAACCTGGAAAACCTGGAAAACGCCGACATCGAAGCAACTGAGCAGGAAACCGAACTGCAAGCCGAAGAGGAAATGGTCGCCGAAGGCGGCGCCGTCACCGAAGCCACCGATCCGGAGGTAGAAGAGGCCGCTGCAGAGACAGAGGAGGCAGACGAGGCCGTTGAGGCCGTCGAGGAGCCGGTGCAGGAGGGCGACCTCACCGCGGCCGAGTCACCGCTCGCTGAGGGCGCTGAAGGCACTGAGGCTTCGGGTGCTTCGGAGGCTGACGATGACTCCGAGTACCGCGCGCGCCTGCGCAAGTACGTCCGTGAGCTGAAGAAGCTGCCGGGCGAGTGGTACATCATCCAGTCCTACTCCGGCTACGAAAACAAGGTGAAGACCAACCTCGACATGCGTATCCAGACGCTCGAGGTGGAGGACTCCATTTACGACGTGGTCGTGCCGATCGAGCAGGCTATCGAGAACAAGGACGGCAAGAAGAAGCTCGTCAAGCGCAAGCTGTTGCCGGGCTACGTCCTGGTCCGTATGGACATGAACGACGCTGCGTGGTCCGTCGTGCGCGAGACCCCGGGCGTAACCAGCTTCGTGGGCAACGAGGGCAATGCTACCCCGGTCAAGCACCGCGACGTGGCGAAGTTCCTGATGCCGAAGGCTGAGCCGGCCACCGGCGAGGACACCAAGCCGAACGCAGAGGGCGAGACCGTCGTCGCGATGCCGGAAGAAGCAGCGCCGAAGAAGATCGACCATGACTACAAGGTCGGCGAAGCCGTCACCATCCTGTCCGGTGCCCTGGCGTCCGTGTCCGCCACCATTTCAGAGATCGACGAGGAGACCGGCAAGATCCAGGCGCTCGTGTCCATCTTCGGCCGCGAAACACCAGTCGAGCTCACCGCTGACCAGATCGAACGCATCATGTAACCGTTTGCGTTTGAGCCTAGTGGGGGCGTAAGGTTGAACGTCGCGTGTGCCGTAAGGCCCGCGACGTTTTTTCGTTCTCCCCGGTGGCTCCGTCAAGCGGGGCATCCGGAAGTGTTCCTGCCGTCATCGTGGCAGGCGGCACTGTACCAAGGAATTGAGGTAATTCGATGGCTAAGAAGAAGGTCACTGGCCTGATCAAACTGCAGATCGAGGCTGGCATGGCAAACCCGGCTCCGCCGGTTGGTCCTGCGCTGGGTGCACACGGCGTGAACATCGTTGAGTTCACCAAGGCATACAACGCTGCAACCGAGTCCATGCGCGGCAACATCATCCCGGTTGAAATCACCGTGTATGAAGACCGCTCCTTTGACTTCATCCTGAAGTCCCCACCGGCTGCATCCCTGCTGTTGAAGGCAGCTGGTCTGAAGAAGGGCTCCGGCGTCCCGCACACCCAGAAGGTTGGCTCTGTCACCTGGGATCAGTGCAAGGAAATCGCCGAGACCAAGAAGAAGGATCTCAACGCCCGCGACATCGAGGCTGGCGCCGCGATCATCGCTGGTACCGCCCGCTCGATGGGCATCACGGTCGAGAAGTAATTCTCACCGTCTGTGGGAGCGCCGGCCAGGCGCGTACCACATTTCCTGACAACACCATTTTCTGAAAGGAAATCAACATGGCTAAGAAGTCCAAGCGCTACAACGAGACGCTGGCAAAGGTCGACCGCGACGCGTTCTACCACCCGCTCGACGCCGTCAAGCTGGCACAGGAGACCTCCTCCAAGAACTACGACGCCACCATCGACGTCGCAATGCGTCTGTCCGTCGACCCTCGCAAGGCTGACCAGCTGGTCCGCGGCACTGTCAACCTGCCACACGGCACCGGTAAGACCGTCCGCGTCGCTGTGTTCGCAGAGGGCGAGAACGCAACCAAGGCTGAGGCTGCAGGCGCTGACATCGTCGGAACCGACGCACTGATCGAGCAGATCAACGCCGGCAACATCGACTTCGACGTCGCAATCGCGACCCCGGACCAGATGGCGAAGGTTGGCCGCGTTGCTCGCGTCCTGGGCCCACGTGGCCTCATGCCGAACCCGAAGACCGGCACCGTCACCACCGACGTCGCGAAGGCGATCGAGGAGACCAAGGGCGGCAAGATCGCGTTCCGCGTGGACAAGGCTTCGAACCTGCACGCGCTGATCGGTAAGGCTTCCTTCACCGCTGAGCAGCTCGCCGAGAACTACGGCGCTCTGCTCGACGAGGTGCTGCGCCTCAAGCCGGCATCTGCGAAGGGCGTGTACTTGAAGAAGGTCACCGTCTCCGCAACGCAGGGCCCTGGCGTCCCAGTGGACACCAACGTTGTGAAGAACTTCGCTAAGAAGGCGTAAGCTTCGGCGTTTTACTACGCAAAACACCCCAGTCGATTCGTCGACTGGGGTGTTTTCTACTCTTGCGTCTTGGTTACTGTTTGGGGCGCGGCACCGAGTAGGTGAAGGTGAACTTCGACAGAATGGCGCCTGTGACCTCCGAGTGTGTCTCCACGTCCGCAACGATGATGGTGCGACCCGCCCTCACGATGGAGGCGGTAGCGATTGCGTCACCCTCCTTGGTGTTGGACACCACGTTGCCAGCTACCGAGACAGCGAGCGGGAACACGCCTTCTGGTACCTGCTGCATCGCCAGCCAGGTGCCGCACAAGTCGGCTTGGCCGAACAGCGCCGGGGCAGAGAACATGCCGGCCGGCTGGGCGATCGCCTTGTGCAGCGGCATACCGAGCTTGACCTGGTCCTTGTTGCCGTCGATGGCGTAAACACGCAAGGTTTGTGCCACGTCTTGGACGCCGCCGTCTTCGCGGTAGAAGTGCGCCCAGCGCTTCTGGAACTCGTTAAGTTCGGCCATTTATTTCAACTCCAGTCCGTCGATATCCATGGATTGGTTAGTGACCCAATCGGGCTCGGCCACCAGGAGGGAGAACTCTTTGCCGTCGCGTTGGGTGACGTCCAAGACGTACCGCAGTCCGGCTTCCTCGGCGGCGATGACGCCGTCGGTGTCGCCGACAGGCACAGGCACAATGACGCGCCGACACTCCGGTTGCTGTTTGAACACCTCAGCCACGGTCTCCTTGATTTCCGCGGTAGTCCCGAGGTCCACCACGGTGTCCGTGGTGCCGTACGGGTACGTGTGCTTCAGCGGCGATTTGGTGATGTTGCGGTAGTCGAGCATCTTCCGCCTCCTTACTTCTGTGCTTCAGGCTGGTTCTGCGATGACACGACGGACTGGCTTGCCTCCGCCGGGTCCTCGCCGAACATTGCGCGAACGTCCTGGCGCAGCTGGATCTTGTTGATCTTGCCTGCCGGGTTGCGCGGGATTTCGTCCACGTGCACGACACGCGTTGGCAGCTTGTAACGTGCCAGGTAGTTCGCACAGTGGTCGCGGACTTCTTCCAAGGTGAGTTCCTTGCCGTCCTTGACCTGCAAGACGGCGACGACAGCTTCACCCCAGCGCTCGTCGGGGATACCGATGACGGAGTTAGCCAGGATGTCGTCGTGTTCGGCGAGGACGCGCTCCACCTCGGCGGGGTAGACGTTCTCTCCGCCGGAAATGATCAGGTCCTTGAGGCGGTCGACGATGAAGAAGTATCCGTCCTCGTCGAAGTAGCCAATGTCACCGGAGTGGAACCAGCCACCGGTGTACGCCTTCTGGGTTGCTTCAGGGTTGTTCCAGTAGCCGACGGCAACGTTTGGGCCCTTCACCCACATCTCGCCGGGAACGCCTGGTTCCTTGATGTGCTGCCCGGTTTCGGTGTCCATCAGTTTGACTTCGGTGTGCGCCATGGGGATGCCGCAGGAGCCGAGCTTTTCCATGGTCCTGGCCGGTGGGAGGTAGGTGGCAAATGGGGAGGTCTCGGTGAGGCCCCACGCCTGCTGGACGACGGAGTCCTTCTGTTCCCAGTACGTGCGGATCAGCCGTGGTGGCACCGGGGCGCCTGCGCAGATGATGACGCGGAGGCTAGAAAGGTCGGAGTCAGCGAACTCGTCGTGCTGTGCCATTGCCTCGAGCTGTGCCGGCACGAGGAACGCCGAACCGATCTTGTACTGGGCGACGTCCTTGAAGATGCGGGCTGGGTCGAAGGTACGGTGCACCACAACCGAGTTGCCGCGGCCGAAGGCGCGCACCGCGAAGGAGTTCAGCGCGCCGACGTGGAACAGCGGGGCGGACGCGAGCGTCGCGTCGCCGATGCGGCTGTCGATCGCTGTGTCCACGTTGATCTGGTTCCACCACAGGTTGCCGAACGTGATCTGGGCGCCCTTCGGCAGGCCAGTCGTGCCGGATGTGAACAGCAGCAGCGCCAAGTCAGACATGGTGCGTGGCGTCGGCTTTTCCACAGCCACGGTTTCGTACTCGGAGCTTTGCGAGGTCCGCGACCAGTACAGCGGGATATCGCTCTCTGGTGGGGCGGCTTCGTCGTCATCGACAATGAGGACATGGTGGCGCTCCACGCCGTAGATGCGCTTTGCCTCGTCGAGGAACGTGCCCTCCACGATGATGCTGTTCGGGCTGCCCATCGCCAGCAGCTGCGAGACTTCGCCCGCAGCCAGGCGGAAGTTCACAGGCATGAACACTGCGCCGATCCACCAGGACGCGAACATGCCATACATGAAGGAGCTGGAGTTCATACCGAAGTAAGCGACGCGATCGCCCGGATTCACGCCAGCTTCCTTCAGCTGGGCCGCCCAGCGGACTACGGTGTCACGGAACTCACCGTAATTGATTTCTTGGCCTTCGTAGGCCATCGCCAAGCGTTCTGGCTGCCAGTCAGCATGGCGCTGTACTTGGAAGCAAGGGCTGACGTCGAGAGTGTTTGCGTCGTGCTCAACACCGCGAATTAACATAGGTTGTCGCCTCCGGCAGTCTTAGCGAAACCGCGAGCCGCGATTCCGCCATCAATCTTGATCACTTCGCCGGTGATGTTCGCGCCGTCTTTCCTGGACGCCAACAGCACGTACGGCCCGGTGAATGCATAGGGGTCAGTAGAAATGTCATGGAGTGGTAGGTATGGGTTGCCGCCGTCGCCGCGCTTGTCCATGATGTCGGAGAACTTCCGGTCATCCAGGCCAGCGGACGCGGGGCCGGATAGGTTCGTGCGCATGCCGCCAACGCCGACACCGTTGACACGGATTTTCGGGGCGAGCTCGTACGCCAGCTCAAGCATCATGCCTTCGGCACCGTGCTTGCTTGCGGTGTAGACCGGCCCGCCGCCGGCCGCGTAGGTCGATGCGTTGGACAGCGTGAAGATCAGCGAACCGTTCGACGCTAGCAAGTGACGCCACGTAGCTTCCGCGGTGAGCAGGTAGCCCTTGAGGTTGACGTTCATGACGTCGTCAAAAATGGCGCTCATCTCTTCGCCGTTGAGACGGGTGATGGAACGGTTGTAGTCCCAGATGCCAGCGTTTGCGATGACGGTGTCCAGGGATCCGAACTCCGCCACGGCAGCGTCGACGGCTTTGTGCAGCGAGTGTGTGTCGGTCACGTCCGCCACGAGCGGCAGGACGTGCTCGCGGCCGATCTCGTCGGCGACGCTTTCGCATCGCTCGAGCGAGATGTCCACAACTGCTACGCGCGCACCTTCTTCAACGAAGCGCTTCGCCAGCGCTGCCCCAAGTCCGGAGCCACCACCAGTAATAAGTACGTGTTGTCCTTGTAGCATGTCGGCCCTTAGAAGAAGGTAGAGATGTTCTTGGAGTTCAGAACGTTGATGTCGAGCAGGATGCGGCGGTCAAAGACCTTCCACTTCGGGCCGTCCTCACCGTCCTTCGCGGGGCGAAGCAGGTCGGTGCGGGTGCCCACAAACTGGTCCTGCTCGCGCTCGAGGCGAGTGCGCCAGACGTAGAAGTTGGTGCGGACCTCGAGCGCCTCGACGGCGTCGGCGCCTTCACCGACGGTGACGTGCCGTGCGATCAGGTTCGTGATCAGGTGGCGCGTACGCGACGGCGGGTCTTCAGCCCACGCCATGCCGGAGTCGAAGCGGCGGATGCGCCACGCTAGCGAGTCGTAGGTTTCGTCGTAGAAGGCCGGGCCGTCCTCGTCCGAAATGGAGAGGGCCTGCTCGCGGCGGAGGCGGTTCGTGCGGGTTGGTGCCCAGTAGAAGAGGTCTTCGTCGAAGTGGGTCAGCCAGTCGACGTAGCGTCCCTCGTCGAGGAGGGCGGCTTCGTCGTAGTACACGTTTTGGAGATCGAAGTAGGTGGTTTGGTCCACTCGCTCCCCGGGGGTCACGTCGTCGCGACGTAGAAAGTCAGTCACGAGTCCATTCCTTTCTTGTAGCTATCGAGCAAGTTTCTTCAGAGGAATCGATGCGTCAGCCAGCTTGTCCTTATCGACGGCAATACCGCGGTCGATGATGCGACGTGCCGCACGAACAGCCATCGAATCTTCGATTGCTGCCGCGCCAACCAAGGCGCCGTTCTCGTCGAGGCGCAACGCGACGGCCGGGCGACCCTCCGCGTCATTGCGGATGATGGTTTCGCCAGGGATAGTCATATCGCCGGTACCCTCAACGTGGACGCCGTAGCGGTCGGACCAGAACCAGGACGCGGAAAGTTTCGGAGACGGGCCGTCGATAATTGAGGCGGCGGCTGTCTTTGCTTCCTGGATTGCGGAGTCCCAGTGCTCGTGGCGGCGAAGTAGCGTGCCATCCTCGAGGCGGGTGCGGGCGCAGTCGCCCACAGCCCAGATGGAGGAGTTCGACGTGCGCTGCTGCTCATCCACCAGGATGCCGTTATCGGTCTCCAGACCAGCGGATTCGGCGAGGACCGTCTCCGGGATGATGCCGATACACAGCAACACAGCGTCAACCGTGACGGCGTCGTGGCCGTCGAGGCCGATGTGGAACCTGCCGTCAGACTCCTCGATGCTGGAGGTCATCGCGTTAATGAACTCCACGCCGTTTTCCGCGTGCATGTCGTGGAGGCGCTGCGCCAGCTCAGGGCCGACAGCAGGGACCAGGGATACCGGTGCAGGGTCGATGAGTACCACGTCCGCGCCCAGCTTGCGTGCAGAGGACGCGACCTCTGCACCAACAAGGCCAGCGCCAATGATGCCAAGCTTCTTGCCTGGGCCGATCAGCGAGCGCAGCTTGTCAGCGTCCTCAGTAGTGCGCAGCACCACGACGTTGTCGCTGTCGAAGCCCGGCGCACTGCCGCGACGAGCAGTACCACCAGTGGCGATCACGAGGTTGTCGTACGCAACCTCCTCACCGCCCTCCAGCACCAGCTTCTTCGATTGCGCCTCAACGCGCTCAACGGTGGCTTGCTTCAGCACAATGCTGTTTTCCTCGAGCCACTCCGCCGGGCGGAACTCAATCTCAGCGCGCGTCTTCTCGTTGGTCAGGTAGTCCTTGGACAGCGGTGGGCGGTCGTACGGAACACCAAGCGGATCAATGATCGTGATCTCACCGGTGTAACCGTTCCTGCGCAGCTCATCAGCGACGGTAAAGCCGCCGATTCCGCCGCCTACGATCGTCGTGCTGCTCACTTGTCGGCTCCTTCAGCAGGCACGCCTGGGTAGAGCCAGACTTCTTCGCCACGCAGCTCAACCTTGTGCGTGTTGGTGTCCTCGGTCGCTGGCATGCACTGCACCGCGCCAGTCTTCATGCAGAACTGGCTGGAGTGCACCGGGCACTCAACCATTGTGCCGTCGACCCAGCCGTCAGACAGGTGAGCGATTTCGTGGGTACAAATATCGTCGAGGGCGTACACTTCATCGTCTTCGGTGCGGAAGAGTGCAATCGGCTTGTCGTATCCCGACATTTCCTCCGTGACCAGGAAGCCTTCCTCCTGCTCGAGATCGTCCAGGTCAGCAACTTTTACTGGTTCAGCCATGGTAATTCGGTTCCTTTCGAGGGTGTGTTTGGTTTACTTCTCGTGCCAAGCTGGGGTCGACATCAGTTCGCGCCAACGGCGGTACAGCGCACGACCAGCAGCGTCTGAATACAGTTCGGATGTAGTGCCGGGGAATCCTTCACGTTCGCTGACCGTGGCCATACCCATCTGGTAGTTCAGCGGGGTGTTGCCAACCATGAAGCCATGTGCGATGGACTGGCACTCAGACCAGTTCTCGCCGTCGTCCTGCTCGAAGATGCCCGACGGGCCAAAAGTGCGCAGGTTATACAGGCGCTGCGCGCGAGCCACATCCTCCGGCATCGAACGGTCCAGGACAGTCCATGCCCAAACTTCCATCTTGTTCGGGCCCTTCGGGTGCCAGACGCGGATCGAGCCATTGACCGGAAGGTAGGAGAAGTTCGGGAACACGGTTGCGTGGCCGTTCGTCATCGGGCCCATCACCTGCTCAGGGGAGAGCCGCTCGCGCAGGAAGTCGTAGTCGTAGTACTCGTGGACCGGCTGGGCGTCGAAACGGTTCTTCGGGTGTACGGGGAAGCCCGCGCCGTTGCCGTGGTCGTCGTGGTACTGCACACCGGTGCGCTCCGCGATCTCCTTCTTCGGGCCCTTGCCCGACGGGGACATCACCATCAGCGCAGAGGCATGCGACATGTTGACGTGGTACCAATCAGTAGCGAACTGCTCCGCTGCCAACTTCCAGTTGCCGTCGAGCACCCACTTAGTGACGCCACCAACGACGTAGGTGCCTTCAGGGTCTCGGTCCATGAATGCGTCGATGTACCAGCGCATATCACCAAGCGCATCCTCGAGCGGCTCGGCGTTCTCGTCCCAGTTCGCGAAGATGAGGCCCTTGTAGGACTCCACGCGGGGCACCGTGACCAGCGGCCAGTCGTCCTGGGAGAAGTTCTCGTCGTACTGCTCCTTGCCAGGAAGGTTGACGAGGTTACCGTCGAGGTCGTACGCCCAGCCGTGGTACGTACAGGTAAACATCTTCGTGCGGCCCTGGTCGGCGCGGCACACGCGGGCACCGCGGTGACGGCAGCTGTTGAGCAGCACGCGGATTTCGCACTTCTTGTTCATCGTCGCGATGACCGGGTCCTCGCCCATGTACGTCTGGAAGAAATCGCCCGGCTTCTGGAACTGCGACTCGTGGGCGATAAACAGCCAGGAACGGGCAAAAATACGCGACATTTCCTGCTTATAGACGGCCTCGTCCGTAAAGACTCGACGATCTACCAGGCCACCTTCAGGGTCGACCATGCCACTGACGTCGATGCACTGATCCAATTCTGCCGGCCGCTGTAAGCCGGACTTTGGTGGCGTTGCCATAGGTAACTCCTTCGCACCTAGTGATAGAAAGCACAATTACTTCTGAAGCGTTCTTTGCTTCACACAATTCTTAAGCTACATGGGGGCAGTTATGTTCGCGTATGTGTTCCAGTGAATAGAACAGAATCTGTGGGACGGGGGTAGGGAGCGAGGGTAGTTCAGACATTCTTGCTTTTGAGTATGTGGTTTAGTGTTCCAAAACCCGGAACAAGGGCGCGGAGTGTGATGTGCTACTTCTACAGTCAGATGTGACAGCTGATAAACCCAGCCCCGGAGGAGGCCACCATGAGCGTAAAACTTATTGCGCTGTCCCACAGCCCGCTGCTCGGCATCAACGAGCCAAAACCAGAGGTGAACGAGGCGCTGCAAGACGCATTCGCAAAAGCCCGCAAAGCCGCGGAAGAATATGACCCAGATCTGGTCATCGTCTTCACGCCGGACCACTTCAACGGGTTCTTCTACACCCTGATGCCCCCGTTCTGTGTAGGCCTACAAGCAGAATCGATGGGTGACTACCTCACCACGCCTGGCCCATTCGACGTGCCCGAGTCAGCCGCAGAAGAGCTCGCGCAATTCGTTATCGACCAGGACGTCGACATGGCAATCTCCCGCCAGATGGTTCTCGACCACGGCGGCGCACAGCCTGTCGAGCTGCTCTTCGGCTCCCTGACCGCCAAGCCAGTCATTCCGATCTTCGTCAACGGAGTCGCCCGACCGTTCACCGCGATGCAGCGCATCCGTGTGATGGGGGAGGCCGTCGGCAAGTGGGCGAAGGCCCAGGACAAGAAGGTGCTGATGGTTGCCTCCGGTGGCCTGTCCCACGACCCGCCGCTTCCACGCTGGGCATCCGCAACCGACGCGCAGAAGCACTTCATGCTCCACGGCCACCCGGACCAGGCCGACCGCGACGCTCGTGAAGCTCGCGTCATCGCCGCCGGCAAAGAAGGTGCCGCAAATGCAGGAATCATCGACATCAACCCAGAGTGGGACGAAAAGTTCATGGCGGACTGCATCTCCGGCGAATCGACGCGATTCGACGCCTACGACGCCGACACCATGGACGACGAAGCCGGTCACTCCTCGCACGAGGTGCGTACCTGGGTTGCGGCGTTTTCCGCGCTGACCGCCGCCAACGGTGGAGTCAACGCCGAGTTCACGTTCTACCGCCCAATCCCAGAGTTCGTCGCAGGCTTCGGCCTGGTCATTGCATCATAGGAGAGACAGATAGATGAGTAGCCGTGAGGACTCCCTGCGTACCATCGCAAACGACCTGCTCGCCGCGTACCCGTCCTGCGAGCCGATCGCGCCACCGCGCACCGTCGTCGCCGACCTTGATATCGCCGACGCCTACGCAATCCAACAGATCCAGGAAAAAGACTTCGTTGCCCGCGGACACAAAGTTATCGGGCGCAAGGTTGGTCTGACCTCACTCGCAATGCAGCAGCAGCTGGGGGTCGATAGCCCAGACTTCGGGTTTTTTACCGACGCCGACCTCTACGAAGCCGGCACCGACATTGCAGTCGACCGCTTCATCTCCCCGAAGGTCGAACCGGAACTCGCGTTCGTGCTCGGGAAGGACCTTGAACCGGGCGCGACACTCGAAGAGGCCCGCAAGGCTGTCAAGTCCGCGCACCTTGCCGTCGAAATCATCGACTCACGAGTCCGTGACTGGGACATCCGCCTTGTCGACACCATCGCCGACAACGCTTCGTTCGGCGCCATCGTGTGGGACCCGACCCCGCTCGATCTCGACCTGGAGGAAGCTGCAACAGTCCACGCGACGATGACGCTCGACGGCGAAGTTGTCGGAGAGGGCGTCGGCAAGGATGTGATGGGCGACCCGCTGCTCCCGCTGCCGTGGCTCGCAGGCATTCTCGACGAGCAAGGCACCGCCCTGCGCGCCGGTGACATCGTGCTTACCGGTAGCTTCTGCGGCGCAGTCGCTTTCAAAGCAGGCCAACACCTCGCAGTATCCTACGGCCCATACGGGGCCATCGACGTCCGGTTTAAATAGGTTTGGAGCACCACAATGCAAAAGAAAATGACAGCAGCCATCGTCGGATCGGGCAACATCGGCTCCGACCTGATGATGAAGCTTTTGAACAACGAATCCAACATTGATCTGCGCTACATGGTCGGCGTCGATCCAGAATCGGAAGGCCTCAAGCGTGCGCGCGAAAACGGCATCGCGGCCTCCCACGAAGGCGTCGACTGGCTCCTGCAACAGGATCCGCTTCCAGACCTCGTCTTTGAAGCAACCTCGGCGGGCGCACACGCGGCAAACGCACCGCGCTACCGCGAAGCAGGCATCCGCGCCATCGACCTCACCCCGGCAGCCGTCGGCCCATTCTTCTGCCCATCGGTCAACCTGGATGAGCTCGAAACCGTCGACAATGTGAACATGATTACCTGTGGCGGTCAGGCCACCACCCCGATTGTCGCGGCAGTATCCCGCATCGTAGACGTCGAATACGCGGAGATCGTTGCGTCGATCTCCTCGAAGTCCGCGGGTCCTGGCACCCGCGCTAACGTCGACGAGTTCCTCGAAACCACTGCCGCCGCCCTCGAACAACTCGCTGGCGCGAAACACGCAAAAGCCATCATCATCCTCAACCCCGTC
This sequence comes from Corynebacterium sp. UMB8791, assembly GCF_054166365.1. Lineage (NCBI taxonomy): Bacteria > Bacillati > Actinomycetota > Actinomycetes > Mycobacteriales > Corynebacteriaceae > Corynebacterium > Corynebacterium sp. UMB8791. The sequence goes on from NZ_JBSZCG010000110.1 coordinate 27,041, forward strand.
GAGCCACCAATGATGATGCGCAACACTGTCTACTGTGCCCTTCCTCCAGAAGCCGCGGCTCCTGGCGAACTGCAAGACCAGATCGCCGCGTCCATCAAAGAAATGGCAGCGAAGGTGCAGCAGTACGTACCGGGCTACCGCCTCACCGCGGATCCACAGTTCGAAGAAGCCCGCGACGACTGGAACGGACTCGGTCGTGTTTCCGTCCTCATCGAAGTAGAAGGGGCAGGCGACTTCTTGCCGGACTACGCCGGCAACCTCGACATCATCACATCGGCAGCAATTGCCACCGCAAACAAGTACGCCGAGCTCGTGTCGGCGCAGAAGCAAGGAGCATAGT
>NZ_JBSZCG010000111.1:0-25489 GCF_054166365.1 Corynebacterium sp. UMB8791
ATGAGCGCTACCAAAATCCCAACCATGTCGGTCCCTGTACAGGACTCTCGCGGGCCGTACGTCCTCGGCATCGACGTCGGCTCGACCGCGAGCCGCGGCGGCCTTTACGACGCCACCGGCCGCCCCGTCAAGGGCGCGAAGCAGCGCGTTGCGCACGCGTTTACTACCACCGCTGACGGCGCGAGCACCATCGACGCCGACCAGGTCGTCGCCGAGGTCCGCGAGGTTATCGACGACACCGTCGCGTTCGCCGCAGCGCATGACCTGCGCATTGAGGCCGTCTGCATGGACTCGTTCGCCTCGAGCCTCCTCCTTGTCGACGCCCACGGCGACGCCCTGACCCCGCTGTACACCTACGCGGACTCACAATCCCGCGACTACGTCGAACGGCTCCGCAACACAATCGACGAGGCCGAGTACCACCAGCGCACCGGCGTGCGCCTCCACACGAGTTACCACCCGGCGCGCCTCGCCTGGGCAAAGGAGCAGCTGCCCGAATTCGCCCGCGCGGCCACGGCCATGACGATCGGCGAGTACGTGTACCACAAGCTTGCGGGCATCCATGGCGTGGCGGTCTCTACCGCGGCGTGGTCGGGCGTCGCCAATGCGCACACCGGGGGGCTCGACACCGAGATTCTCGACGCCATCGGCATCCCACACGACATGATCCAGCCGCTGCGCTTCCCCGACGAACCCGACTACCCGGATGACACCGCGTGGCCCGCGCTCAATGGGGTTGCGTGGTTCCACTGCATCCCCGACGGCTGGCCGTCCAATGTCGGCCCCGGCGCGACCGGCCCCGACACCATCGCGGTAGCCGCGGCAACCTCTGGCGCGATGCGCGTCATCCTCCCGGAGGTGCCAGCTCGCATCCCAGAGGGACTGTGGTGCTACCGCATCGCACGAGACAAAGCCATCTTGGGCGGCGCACTCAACGACGTCGGGCGTGCCGTCACCTGGCTCGAGGAAACCATCCAGCCGGTGGCCCCGGATGAGATCGCCGCGGTGCTGTCTGCCGGCCCAGGGCGCGCTCCACTTGTGCTGCCGTTCTTTACCGGCGAGCGCTCCACCGGCTGGGCCGCGAGCGCGCAAGCGCAGCTTTTGGGCATCACCGCGGCAACTACACCGGCCGAGTTGTGGCGGGGCGTGTTTGAGGGCATCGCCCTGTCGTATCTTCGCGTCTACGAGCAGCTCAAGGAGGCAGGCGCACTCCCCGAGCGCGTGGTCGCCTCCGGACGCGTCACGGCCGACCACCCGGCATGGCTGTCGGTGCTCGCCGATGCGCTTGGTTGCGACGTCGTCCCCCTGGAGATGAAGCGCGCCACCCTGCGCGGCACCGTGCTCATCGCGCTGGAAGACATCGCCCCTGAAGTAAAGAGAGCGACCCCGCCGTTCGGCCAAGGGCACCGCAACGTGGATGCACACGCCGAGTACTTCAGGGAGCTCCGCGACCGCTTCGAGGCTGCGTACCGCACGTTAGTTGCACAGTAGCTCTACAATCAGTCTGATTGTCCCAGTATTGATCTCACAAGGGAGCCCCGTTGGCACGCCACGCAACTCAGTCCTCGCCATCTCCGCTGCGCACGGCACGCGGCGCGCTAGTAGCGTTCCTCGCGATTGCGAGCATCGCCACGGTAGTGGGCCTCGCCCTACTGTGGCCGGGCGGCAAGCAGCCAGAGGTCCTGCCCGGGTTTGAGCAGACCCAGACGTCGACGGCGGAAACCGTCAAGGCCACCGTCATTGAGCACTCGGTCGCTCCCTGTGGTGGCGTCGCAACGCCGAACCACCCTGAGTGCGACTTCCTGCGCGTCGAGCTCAAGTCCGGAGGCACCACCACGATCGAGACAGCGCAGCAGCCGGGTACCCCGGAGCTTTCGGTCGGTGACCGCGTGGTGCTCTCGGTGCACCACAGTCCCGAGACTTCGTACTCCTTCCTTGACATGGATCGCTCGATACCGCTTGGGCTGTGGCTCGCGCTCACGCTGCTGGTCGTCGTTGTGGTTGGGGCATGGCGTGGGGTGCGCGCGATTTTCGGCCTACTGTATACGTTGCTTGTCATCTTCGGCTTCCTGGTTCCCGGACTGCTGCTCGGCTACAGTCCGGTCGGACTTTCGCTGGTCACGGGGGCCGCGGTGCTCTTCCCTGTCATCTTTGTTGTGCACGGCAGGAATTGGAAATCCGCGTCAGCCCTGGCTGGCACCCTGACCGCGCTGGGGCTCGCAGCACTCGCCGCGCACCTCGCCATCGATACGACGCAGCTGCGCGGCCTTGCCGACGAAAACAACCTCCTCATCCACATGTACCTCCCCCAGGTGCAAGTGCCAGGCATCATGCTCGCCGGATTCATCATCGGTGCCCTCGGCGTGCTCACCGACGTCACCATTGCGCAGGCTTCAACGGTGCAGGAGCTGTATGAGACTTCGCCCGACGCCCGGCCCCGCACCGTGTTCACCTCCGCGATGAAGGTCGGCCACGACCACATTGCGTCGATGGTCTACACCCTGGTCCTGGCGTATATGGGCGCTGCCCTCCCCCTGTCGATGCTGCTCCAGGTCGCCGACCGGCCGCTGACCCAGGTGCTCAACTCCGACGTGGTGGCCACCGAGATCATGCGTTCGAGTATCGGCGCGATCGCGTTGGTCCTGGCAGTGCCGATCACCACGGCGATTGCCGCGTGGACAATCCGCGCTCCCCAACCCCAACAGTAATGTTGCTAGAGTTACGGGTGTGACTACTTTTAATCGACGCCGCTTCCTTCAAACCACCGCACTCGCTCTCGCGGGCGCAACCCTTGGCTCCACCGCGCAAGCCCACGCCCAGGGCCGCATCCTCGGCACCGTGATCGACTACGCGGGCGGGGTTCCGTCCGGTCGCGCAGTAAAGGCCGCCGGGCACCTCGGCGCTGTCCGCTACGTGTCGGAGCGCCGCCCCGGCGCGAACTGGATGCTGGGCAAGCCCGTCACGCTGGGCGAAACACAGGACTTCGCCGCGAACGACCTCGCCACGGCGTCCGTCTACCAGTTCGGCCGTGCCGAGACCGCCGACTGGCTCGGCGGCGCCGCTGCTGCCGCCCGCCACGCACCGGAGGCGATGCGCCTCCACGCCTCCGCCGGCGGCCCAACCGGCCGCCCGATCTACATCGCGATCGACGACAACCCCTCGCGTTCCCAGTACCTGAACCAGATCCGCCCCTACCTCCGGGCGTTCTCCGCGGCGCTGACGCTTGGCGGCTACCAGACCGGTGTATACGGAAACATCAACGTGATCCAGTGGTGCATCGAGGACGGCATCGGCTCGTTCTTCTGGCAGCACGACTGGGGCTCCGGCGGCAAACTGCACCCGCGCGCAAACATCCACCAGAAAGCAAAGTGGACCGGAGTGATCGACGGCGTCACGGTAGACATCAACAACGTCTACAGCGCCGATTGGGGCCAGTGGACCCCTGGGCGACGTGGCCCCGGCTTCACCCTTGGCGACCTGGGCAGCTCCCAGCTTTCATCACGCTTTGATTGGCGCGCGCTGCTGCCGAAGTAGCGTCACGCAAAGTAGCGTCACCAGGACATGGCAAAACCCCGGTGCACAGAGCGTAAAGGCTCGCCGCACCGGGGTCTTTGCGTTTGTGCTAGCTAGGGTCTCCCGGGAACTCGCGCGGGTCATTCGACATCCGCTCGCCGCTCAACGCGTCGAGCGCTGCGATATCTTCCTGCGAAAGCTCGACCTCGACCGCCCCGAGATTCTCCTCGAGGCGAACTGGATTCGCCGTCTTCGGCACAACCGAGCATCCCAGGCTCATCACGTACGCGAGCGCAATCTGCGCCGGGGTCCGGCCGTGCTTCTCGGCGAGGCGAGTAAACACCGGATCGTCAAGGTTCGCGCCTCGCGCGAGCGGCGCCCACGCCTCGGTGACAATCCCCTTTTCCTGGTGATAGGCGCGCAGCTCCTGCTGAGTAAACCCTGCGTGCAGCTCCACCTGGTTGAGCACTGGCGCGACGCCGGTGTGCGCGATGATCTCATCGAGCACCTCTTCGTAGAAGTTCGCCACGCCTACCGACTGCAACCGGCCCATGCCCTGCAGCTGCACCAAAGATTCGTACGCTTGCACGAAGGTCCCGTGCTGCGGCCATGGCCAGTGCACGAGGAAGAGATCGATAAACTCGAGCCCCATCCGCTGCAGCGACTCCTCGTAGGCTTCCGCTGCACGAGTCTGGTCATCGTTCCATAGCTTCGAGGTGATGAATAGCTCTTCGCGAGTCACATCACCGGCCGCAATCGCGTCGGCGACCGCGCGCCCAACCTGCTCCTCATTGCCGTAAAAGGAGGCAGTGTCGATGTGGCGGTAGCCCAACTCAATAGCTCGCCGCACGATGTTGACACAGTCTTCACCTTGCAGCTTGTAAGTGCCCAGACCTAGCAGCGGAAAATCATAACCGTCGTTGAGTGTTGTCACTGGAATGCGCATATCGAATCCTTAGCGCGCGTCAAGCAGGTCGATAATGAACACCAGCGTCAGGCCGGAGAGCGGGTGGCCGCCACCAGCAGGGCCGTACGCCTTCTCCGGCGGAATCGTCAGCTTGCGGCGACCGCCAACCTTCATCCCCGGGATGCCCTCTTGCCAACCCGCGATGAGGCCAGCCAACGGGAACTCCGCGGCCTCGCCGCGGTCCCACGAAGAGTCGAACTCTTCACCGGTTGCATAGTCAACACCCAGGTAGTGCACCTGCACATAACCGCCTGCTACAGCTTCGGCTCCGTCGCCGACTACGAGATCCTCGATGACAAGGTCCGTTGGGGCAGGTGCTTCAGGTACCTCAATCGTGGGCTTTTCCATACGTGAATACTCCTTGCGTCGTTCATTCATGGCGAAACCGCCGGGTACATATCCCCAAAGTATAAAGGAAGATACGTACCCGGCGGTGAACGCTAGAGATTATCGCTGGTCACGCGGCACAAAGTCGCGCTTCGTGTAGCCGGTGTAGATCTGGCGTGGACGGTTGATCTTGGAGTTCATCGCCAGCTGCTCGCGGTACTGTGCGATCCAGCCCGGGAGACGGCCGATGGCGAAGAGCACGGTGAAGAAGTCCGTCGGGAAGCCCATCGCGCGGTAGATCAGACCGGTGTAGAAGTCTACGTTCGGGTAGAGCTTGCGCGAGATGAAGTAGTCGTCCTTCAGCGCGATCTCCTCGAGCTTCATCGCCAGGTCCAGGAGCTCGTCGCCACCGAGGTGCTCCAGCACCTCGTGTGCGGTCTCCTTGACGATCGCTGCGCGTGGGTCGTAGTTCTTGTACACGCGGTGGCCGAAGCCCATCAGGCGGACGCCCTTTTCCTTGTTCTTCACGCGGTTCATGAAGTCGGTGGCGTCGCCGCCGTGGTTGTCCTTAATGTCCTCGAGCATCTCGAGCACAGCCTGGTTTGCACCACCGTGCAGCGGGCCTGCCAGCGCGTTGATGCCGCCTGCAATGGAGACGAACATGTTCGCCTGCGCGGAAGCAATCATGCGGACCGTGGAGGTGGAGCAGTTCTGCTCGTGGTCTGCGTGCAGAATCAGCAGCTTGTCCAGAGCCTTCACCAGGATCGGGTCGACCTCGTACGGCTCGGTTGGGTAGCCGAACATCATGCGGAGGAAGTTCTCGCGTGCGTTCAGCGAGTTGTCTGGGTACATGTACGGCTTACCTCGGGATGCACGGTATGCGTACGCCGCCAGCATCGGCACCTTCGCCATCAGGCGAACGGTTGCCTTATCCAGCTGCTCCTCGTCGAGCGGATCCAGCTGGTCCTGGTAGTAAGCAGAAAGAATGTTCACGGACGACGCCAGCACCGCCATTGGGTGTGCGTTGCGCGGGAAGACGTTGAACGCGGCCTTGAAGTCTTCGTCGAGAAGCGTGTGGTGACGAATCTCGGAGTTGAACTTCTTGTACTCATCCGTCGTTGGAAGCTCGCCATTGATGAGGAGGTACGACACCTCGTTGAACGTTGCGTTCTGCGCCAGTTCGGCGATGTCGTAGCCACGGTAACGCAGAATGCCGTTGGCACCATCGATGTAGGTGATCTTCGACTCGGTCGAGCCAGTGGACACGTAGCCCGGATCGAAGGTGACAAGCCCAGTCTCCCCGAGGAGGTTGCCTAGCACCACTCCGTCGTTGCCCTCGGTGGCGGACTTGATGTCCATTTCGAATTCGCCACCTGGGTAGTGAAGTACAGCTTTGTCTTGACCTTCAGAAGCCATAGCAAACCTTTCTCAGAAGTTTCGGAAACCCTATTCCTTGCGGGATGCAAGGAGGTTGCAATTTACTCCCGCAATGCTAGCAAAAAATGTGACTCGCCCGACACAACTCAATAAATCTATTGACCACCACACCCCCATTTGTTCGATTTTCAAGTATCCGGAAAAGAGCTGGCGAAAGGCGCCCCGGGCGCGTCGTTGGGTAATAAGATGCAGTGAGACGCGAGTGGCGTCGTCAAGTTTCTCTACCCCCTGTTACAGGAAAGGCTGTCATGCAAACATTTCCGGTTCTTCCCCCAGCTCTGCTTCCTAGCGATGGGCGTTTTGGCTGCGGTCCTTCAAAGGTTCGCCCGGAGCAGCTCGAGGCTATCGCGAAGGGCGCGGACATCATTGGTACCTCTCACCGCCAGCCAGCTGTGAAGAATCTTGTGGGTGAGGTCCGCCAAGGTTTGCACGACTTCTTCAGCCTTCCGGAAGGCTACGAAATCGTGTTTTCGCTCGGAGGCGCGACCGCCTTTTGGGACGCCGCTACCTTCGGCCTCATCGAGACGAAGTCTGCACACCTGACGTTCGGTGAGTTTTCTGGGAAGTTTGCTAAGGCCTCGGCCGCCGCACCATGGCTGGCTGATCCGCAGATCGTGGACTCCGCACCCGGCACCGCACCTTCGCCGCACGAGCTCGACGGCGCCGACGCCGACGTCGTTGCGTGGGCACACAACGAGACTTCCACCGGCGCGATGGTCCCAGTTCGCCGCCCGGACACCGATGCACTCGTAGTTATCGACGCTACCTCCGGCGCCGGCGGCCTCCCCGTCAATGTGCACGAGTTGGACGTCTACTACTTCTCGCCACAGAAGTGCTTCGCTTCTGACGGCGGCATGTGGTTCGCCGTGATGAGCCCAGCCGCCCTGGAGCGCATTGAAAAGATCCAGGCGTCTGGCCGCTTCATCCCCGCGTTCCTGAACTTGCAGACGGCCGTCGATAACTCACGGAAGAACCAGACGTACAACACCCCGGCAATCAGCCCTCTGTTGATGCTGGCGGAGCAGGTTCGTTGGATGAACGAGCTCGGCGGGTTGGATGCGATGGTTGCTCGCACGACGGCGTCGTCCTCCCTGCTGTACAAGTGGGCTGACAACCACGAGTTTGCGACGCCGTTCGTCGAGGACCCTGCTGCCCGTTCCAAGGTCGTCGGTACGATCGATTTCGACGAGCGCATCGACGCAGCTGAGCTGGCTAAGGCGCTTCGCCAGAATGGTTACCTGGATACGGAGCCTTACCGCAAGCTTGGCCGCAACCAGTTGCGCATCGGTCTGTTCCCTGCAATCAAGTCCGAGGACGTCAAGCACCTGACCAAGTCTATTGACTATCTGATCGAACAGGGCGTGGGCCAGAAGTAGTCCAGAACAAATGGGCTAAGCTGGTGGAGGTATTTGTCAGCGGAAAGGAGCCACATGCGCGAGTTGTACCTCATGGATGAGGAGTCCACGGAGACGTTCTTCGTCCTCCGAGATGACGAGGGCATCCGTTACCAGCTCGCGCGTTCCGAGATGCAGGCCGTGGCTGAGGAGGAATCCACCAAGCCTGAGCTTGAGGTTGCATCGGACGCGCAGGAACCATCCGCTGACGCTGACAATGCACACGGTGATGAGCACTCCGAGGACGCTACAGAGACAGCCTCCGAGGAGAAGCCTCGCAGCCTGCCGGAACCGGACCCGCTGTACTCCACCCCGCTTTCGATGCGCCCGAACCAGATCCAGGCGCGCATCCGCTCCGGCACCCAGCCGTCCGAATTGGCTGAGGAGATGGGGGTGGCTGAAAGCCGGATCGACCCGTACGCCCACCCGGTGCTCCTGGAGCGCTCGCAGGTTGCCGAGGCCGCAAAGCAGTCGCACCCGATGCGCGAGGACGGCCCAGCGAAGCTGACGCTGTTCGAAATCCTCGCCACCGCATTCGCTGCCCGCGGGCATTCGCTTAGCGACGCCACCTGGGACGCAACCCGTGAGCCCGGCGATGATTGGGTGGTGCATGTCCGGTGGCAGGCAGGCTTAAGCGAAAACGAGGCCTTGTGGTCCTTCCACCGCCAGATGGGTTCCGCACCGACGACGGAGGCGCGAAACTCCATCGCTGCAGACCTCACGGACCCGGATTTTGTGCAGCCAGTTCGTTCACTCACGGCTATCGATCAAGACGTCGATGAGGGCGAAGACGCCACCGATGCCCCCGCTGCTTCAGACGAGGATGCAATCGCGACCGGTGACTTCTTGCAGCACCCGGATGAGGCACCGCAGCCGCAGAAGAGGCGTCGAAAAGCTGTAACTCCGCACTGGGAAGATGTCCTGTTGGGGGTCCGAACAAACACGAAGCGGCCGCGAAAGTAGGGCCCCGCTATGTCTCATAACGCCGTGGTTACCTGCTGGTTTGTCAACGTCGCACACCCGGAGGAGGTGCTCGAGGGCGAGCCGAAGGCGGACCGTGGGTTCGGCCGAAAGCTGCTCGCACAGGTTAACCCGGCGTGGCCTATTACCCCGATTGGCCAGTTCCCGCTGAATCGTTCCTCGGTTCCTGGTGTGGACGAGTATTACATCGCGGGGTACCCGGGAGTTGCGGTTGTCCGTTTCTTTGTCACGGACGCCGAGCGCATCAGCGAAACCGCCAAGGCGCTGCGCACCGCACTGCCTAGCGCTGACACCTACGTCTACGCGGAAGGCACCGATTCGGACTACGCGGCGATAGCCCACTACCAGGGTGAGACGCTGCGCCGCGCGTTCTCTGCCACCCGCGACCACGTCTTCGAGGACGTCGGCTTGCCGGACCCGTTCGAGGCCCCGTACTGGGCCGGGGAAACCGCACCCCAGCTCGGCGGCATTTCGCTACCGTTCGAGCCGCCAGCGCTGATGCGCGAGGCTGAGCGCGCGTGGTTGGGTATCGAGGTCGGCGAGGACGGGCCGGATGTGCACATCATCGGCTACGCGGTGGATGGCCGCCCGGAGCCGAAAGTCGAGGCTCCTGCCCCACGCACCAAGACTGTCAACGAGGTGGCGGCAAAGTTCGCCGAGCAGACCAACACGTACGACGATTACGAGCAGCACGACGAAGAGGCAGAGCGTGACGAGTTTTCCGAGCTTGCCGACGCCTCCGTCGCAGCAGCAAAGCGCGTTGGCCGCGGGCTACGTCGCCGCGCCCGCGACCTGAAGGCTACGATTGCGGAGAAAATCCGCCACGCAGACCGCGGCTGATGAGGTCGCGCTGGCGCTCGTAGAACGCAATCGCCGCAGCCGTGGCCACGTTGAGTGAATCCGTCCCCGGCGCCATGGGGATTTTCGCGCGCACATCGGTCGCGCGCATTGCGTGCTGCGTGAGCCCAGGGCCTTCCCCACCGACGAGAAATGCCACCTTCTCGTGATCGTTAAGTGCCTCTGAGAGGTACACGGCATCGTCCGCAGGGGTCAGTGACACCAGCCACCAGCCCTGTTCCTGCAGCTGTGCGAGCTCGCGCTGCCACGTGGTTGGGGTTCCGCCGAAGTGCGCAAACGGGGTGCGAAGCACATGGCCCATTGAGACGCGGACGCTGCGCCGGTAGAGCGGGTCGGCGGTGGCGGCGCCGAACAGCACGCCATCAACGCCCATGCCGGCGGCGTTGCGAAAAATGGAGCCGATGTTCTCGTGGTCCCCCACTCCCTCAAGAATCACCAGGGTGCGGGCATCTGCCACGACGTCTTCGACGCTCAGCGGTTCGGGTTTATCCGCGGAGACTAGCAGTCCGCGGTGCATGTCATAGCCGGCGACCTCCCCCATCACTGCGCGGCTGATCTCGTAGACCGGTATTCCTTCTGCTTCGAGGCGCTCGCCGTACTGTTCCAAAAAAGATTGGAGGCGGCCACCGAAGCCGAACACCGCGCGGACAGGAAAGCGGGACTCCACAAGGCGTCCCGCAACAAGAGGCCCCTCCGCAAACACCAGGCCTTTCTCGCGGTCTGAGTGCTTCAGGTCGCGAATATCGTCAAGCCGGGGGTCGGAGGGGTCGTCGATAACTATGCTCACGCTTTACGAGATTAGCGACATCAACGGTCCTTGTGCGAAATAGATCAGGAACAGCGCAGAAATCAGCCACATGATCCAGTGAATGTCCTTGCGCTTGCCAGCGAAGAGCGCCATCACGGTAAACGCGATGAAGCCGACGCCGATGCCGTTGGCAATCGAGTAGGTCAGCGGCATCATGATGATGGTTAAGAAGGCCGGGAAGGCAACGTCGAAACGGGTCCAGTCGATGTTGCTGACCTGCATCATCATCAGCGCGCCAACCACGACGAGGACCGGTGCGGCGGCCTCGATTGGGACGATTTCGTACAGCGGGGTGAGGAACATCGCCAGCAGGAACAGGATGCCGGTGACCACGTTTGCGAGGCCGGTGCGGGCGCCGTCAGCAATGCCGGCGGACGAGTCCACGAACACCGTGTTCGAGGAACCAGAAAACGCGCCACCGACTACTGCGCCGAAGCCTTCAACAACAAGGGCTTTCTTCATGCCTGGCAGGTTGTCGTTCTCGTCGGTCAGGCCGGCCTGGCGGCCGAGCGCCGTCATGGTGCCCATTGCGTCGAAGAAGTTCGCCAACACGAGGGTGAAGACCAGGAGGCTGGCGGCGACGACACCGACCTCAACGAAGGCACCAACCATGTCGATTTTGCCCACGAGGGACAGATCCGGGATGCCACCCAAAGAATCCGGAAGCGCAGGGACCGCGAGCGACCAGCCGTGGTCATTCTCAGCGGACGAGCCTGCACCGACGAAGGACTCCACAATCATCGAGATGATCGTCGTCGCGACGATGCCGATGAACAGCCCACCCGGAATGTTCCGGATCACCATGAAGCCACAGATGAGCAGGCCGATGACAAACACAGCCGTCGGCCACGAGGCGATCGAACCACCGAAGCCCAGCTGCACCGGGACAGTGGTGTGTGCCTCGTCAGGGATGCGGCGCACGAACCCGGCGTCCACCAGGCCGATCATCGCGATGAACATGCCGATGCCGACACTCATTGCCACCTTCATCGAGTTCGGGATGGCCTCAAAGACGGCGGTACGGAACCCGGAAATCGCAAGAATGCAGATGATAATACCGTCAATCACGATGAGGCCCATGGCCTCTGGCCAGGTCAGGCCCTGTTGCCCAACGAGTGTCACTGCAACGAGCGTGTTCAGGCCAAGGCCCGCAGCAATACCAAACGGATATTTAGCAATAACGCCGAACAAGATACACATCACACCGGCGGCAAGGGCCGTCACCGCAGCTACCTGCGGGATACCAAGCACGACACCTTCGCGGTCGGGGCTCGTGCCCAGGATCAAAGGATTCAGGAGCACGATGTACGCCATCGCAAAGAAGGTCACGATACCGGCGCGGATTTCGCGGCCGACGCTCGAGCCTCGCTCACTGATATGGAAGAATTTATCAAGCCCGCTAGCGGGCTGCTTCGTTGAAGATTCGCTTGGAATACTCACTGCGAAGATCCCCTTTAGTTCGTTGAGGAAGTTATGAAAGAGAGCAAAGTTGTTGCATGCATCGGCTGAAATCTATCTGCCAAAAGCCTGCAATAGACTTTTACCTTAGTGCACACACTTCCTAATAATTTCGACTTGGAGCCCAAAGTGGATGTATTCAGCTTTGTCATTTCGCAAGGCATGGTTGCAGATGCAGATCTGCTCACCTCGAAGCTTCGCGGCTGCGGCATCTCGCACTCGGAGTTTGAACGCCTCCGCGTTACGGTCAGCCAGGTTATGGGCCCTCGCAAAGCGGTCGTCCACGTCACGGGAGGCCATGCGTCCTTGACGCTTCGCCCGGCGCCTGCGCCCTCCACGGAGATCACCATGTTCGCGGAGCCAATCCGGGATCAGCGCGCGCAGCCGAACAGGCACGGGCCGGACCTCGGGTGGCAGTTGCACGCATCGGCAACGCTGGGCACCAACGACGGATTGCTTGCCGACGCCAGCGGCCGCATCATCTCCGCACTCCTCCAACCACTGATCACATTTCCAAGCGCCACGCAGGCGGTCTTCTCCGGGCACCCTGCTACCGCTGGATCATACGCGCTGGAGGGGGTTGTGCGTGTGTTGGAGGAGGCGGGCGTCGAAACGCATGAGGCGCACGACGGCTTCTCACTCTTCGACCTGATGCACCAGGAGACGTGGGCCGTCGATGCTGTGCAGGGTGCCCGGCTTGTCGAGCAATGGCAGGAGTACGGCACACCCAAACCTGGCCCCCGAATGATTTCGCGCGGTTTACTGCCGACGCACCGCGAGATCAATGAAACCCGGCAGCTGCGGGCATCACTGCTCTAGCGGGTTACTTCCCGTCGTGGCGCGGCGCCTTGGTATCCGCGTGTGCACCGCAGCCGTAGGATGCAGCGACGATGCGGCCATCAGCTGAGTATTCGTTGGTGCACACTCCGAAGTTCTCCCCCACTGGGTGCTCCATTGGAATGTAGAACGCGCAGGTCCGGCAGTGCAGCGTGGAGCTGGACGCCTTCGAACTCGTGCGCCTCGGCATGGACGGTACTTCTGACTTCCTGCTCACCGTCGACGGGCTCACCGGCGTGCCGCTGCACCTGGGTAGGTCGAAGCGGCTCGCCTCTGTTGGGCAGCGCATCGCCATGTTCGCCATCCAAGGCGTGTGCTCCTGGGCCGGCTGCACCACCGCAATGAGCGAGTGCGAAGCCCACCACATCATTTCCTGGCTGCGCCACGGCAACACCGACATCACCAACCTCACCGGCCTGTGCCCCACCCACCACCGGTGCAACAACGATCACCGGGACGGCTCCTTCAACAAGGGCTACATGGATTACGACCCCACCACCGGCACCGCGGTGCTGGTCAAGGCCGACGGCACCCGCCACACCAACACCTCGGACCCCGCCATGCACTCGGCGGTGAAGCGCATCCGGAAGAGACGGGCGATGCAGGCAGGGCCAGCGGGGAGTACCCACCGGTCGGCGCCTCGCGTGGTGCTGCGACCCTAAACCCAGCCCAGACACTAATCGTCGAAGGAGAGCCCGTCCAGATCCCCTAGGGCCTCCGTCATGCTGCGCCCGCGCCGCTTCGGTGGTGCAGCCTGCTTGCCTCCGATTCTTACGCCCTTGTGTGTCACCGCCACGCCAAGATCGCGGACCCGGAACGCGGGCTCGCCGTTGAGGGTTTCAACGTTGAGCGGGCGCATCCTCCCAGCGGCGACGGCATCCGATAGTGCGTCGATGACTAGTGGTAGCGGATCTTCGATGCCCTCCGGGAAGGTCTCGAAGAAGGTGGTGAGCTTCTTGCCGCCACGGGTGACGTGGGCCGCCAACAGCCCGTCCACGAGCACCACCATCGCGCCTGCAGATCTGGTCGGCCCGGTCACGGGCCACGGCAGCGCCGCACCGTATGGGTTGGCCGGGTCGGTCGCGGCGAGCACGTACACCTTTGGATCACGCGCTCCCGAGGGCCAACCGGCGACGTCGTCGCTGTCCTGCTGGCCACGCAGCCGGTCAATCGTCGCAGGAGTGGAGAACTGCGCCGCGCCAAGCCCCTCGATGAGGTAGCCGCGCAGCGCCTTGCCGGAGTCCTCGAACCCGGAGAGCACCTTGTACGCCAGCGCGAAACCACCGATGACATTTTCTGCGACGACGGCCCCCTTGGTCACCACCCCGTAGCGGTCTAGCCAGGCCTCCCCAAGCGCGAGCGAGCGGCGGGTGGGGTCGGTGTCGGGCTGCGGGGTGGCGGCCCAGCGTCCCACCATGTCTGGCGGGGCGGTCTGGGTGAACGAGGACCTGCCGGAGCGGATGCGGGAGCGGGACGGTCTACGCTTCGCGCGGTGCGCTGCCTTGCCGCCCGCGAGGCGTGCGCGCAGCGGCGCGAAGGAGTCCGGTGAAACGTGGCCGGCCTCGACGAGGTCCCACATGGATTCGCGTAGCTCTTCGGCAGTCGTCGCTGGCGTGAGCAGGTCGCTGAACAGGTAGCCTCCACCTGCTGCGAGCGTGTCCATGATGTGCTGCTGCGTGAGCGAAAGTAACGGCGGGTCGACTTGCGGCATGAGCTGCGCGGCGTAGTCGCTCGGCAGCAGCATGATCCACGGGTCGTTCGCCCCCGCCGACCCGGCGCCCACAATGATGACCTCGCCGGAGGCAGTCAGCTCGTCCAGCATGATCGGCGAGTAGTCCCCCACCCGCGACGGCAAGATGTGGGACTCCCATGCTGAGGCGGGGAGCCGCACGCCCGCGAGCTGCTCGATGACGGAGTACACCCCGTCGGCGCCGCGTAAGGGAGGCACCGTTCCCGCCGCGGCGACGTTCAACCACGCCGGCAGGAAACGCCCGTACGCCGACGCCGATACCGGCCGGGCCTGCGCCCGCGCGACCGCCAAGGAGCGGGAGCGGATCACGCGCAGGACCTCGTGCGCGACGTACTCCTGGTCGTCAACGCCTTGGCGGAAGCGCCCCTCGATGACGGAGTTGGCGTCGACAAGCGGTTGGAGCACCGCGTAGGCCGCGCCGAGCGCGAGCCCAAAGGCGTCGGCAAGCGCGCGCAGCGTGAAGGGGCCGCGGGTGCGCACCCAGCGGCGCACAAGCTGGGAGAGCGCATCGGGGATGGTGGCCACCTGCGCTGCCACCCCGGGAGGCACCGGCACACCGAGACCATCGCGCAGCAGTGGGGCGTCGAGCGCCTGCGCGACGTGTTCCCTGCCGCCGATGCGCACCCGCATCACGCGTGGCCCGAGCGACGCCTCCACCCCCGCGAGCGGCACCGTCGTGTAGATCGCGAGCTCGTCCACAGGCACCGGGCCGGTCAGGCGCAGGGTGTCGGCGAACTGCTCCGGTGTCTCGGCGCGGCCGACCCGGCGCAGCGACGCGTCCACCTCGGCGATCACCTCCGCGTCCAACAGCTCGCGCAGCTCCACGGTGCCCAACAGTTTGGCCAGCAGCGACGGGTCCAGCGCGAGCGCCGCCGCCCGCTTCTCCGCAAGAGGTGTGTCGCCTTCGTACATGAACGCGCCGGTGTAGTTGAACAGCAGCGAGGAGGCGAACGGGCTCGGCTGCTGCGTGGTCACCTCCGCGATGCGGACCCGGCGCGTCTGCAGGTCACGGATGACTTCTTGCAGCGCGGGCAAGTCGTAGACATCCTGGAGGCACTCGCGCACCGTTTCCAGGATGATCGGAAACGACGGGTAATTCCGGGCCACATCCAACAATTGCTCGGCGCGCTGGCGCTGCTGCCACAGGGGCGCGCGCTTGCCGGGGTTACGGCGCGGCAGCAAGAGGGCGCGGGCGGCGCACTCGCGGAACCGGGAGGCGAACAGGGCTGAGTTCCCCACCTGCTCGGTGACGATGTCGGTGATCTCGTCGGCGTCGAATTGGAACAGGGCCCCGGAGGGTTCGTGGTCGCCTTGGGGCAGGCGCAGGACGATGCCGTCGTCGCCGGCCACGGCCTGGGCGTCCATCCCAGTCTCCTGCGCGATCCGCCACCCGGCAGCCAGCGCCCACGCGGCGTTCACACCCTTGCCGAACGGCGTGTGCAGCACCACGCGCCAGTCCCCGAGCTCGTCGGTGAAGCGCTCGAGCACCAGCGTCGTCTCGTCCGGCAGCACGCCGGTGGCTTCCTCTTGCTCCTCAAGGTAGGCCCGCAGATTATCGCGTGCGTACGCATCGAGCGAGTTATCGACGTCCGCTCCGCCTCGCACCTCCCTCCTGAACGCGCCGAGCGCCTTGCCGAGTTCGTACGGGCGCCCAACGCCCTCTCCCGACCAAAACGGCAGCCTGCCAGTATGCCCCGGCGCAGGCGAGACCTGCACTTGGTCGCGCGTGATGTTTTCGATGCGCCAGCTCGTCGCCCCGAGCGTGAACACGTCGCCGACGCGGGACTCGTAAACCATTTCCTCGTCGAGCTCACCGACGCGGCGCGGCGCCCCGCCTTCGGCCTCGGAGCCGACGAGGAACACGCCGAACATGCCACGGTCCGGGATGGTGCCGGCGTTGGTGACCGCGACGCGCTGCGCGCCCTGCAACGCCTTGAGCACGGTGCCGTCGAGCCAGGCGCGCGGTTTCAGTTCCGCGAAGTCCGTCGAGGGGTACACGCCGGTGACCAGGTCGATGACGGCGTTGAATACATCCCGGTCGAGGTTGCGGTAGGGCCAGGCGCGGGTGACGGTCTCGTACCAGTCATCAAGCTCGAGGTCCTCAACTGCTACCGCGGCCACCGTCTGTTGGGCGAGCACGTCCAGCGGGGAGCGTGGCGTGCGCAGCTCCTCGATGAGCCCGTCGCGCATCCGTGGCACGGTCACGGCCGTTTGCACCAGGTCGGAGCGGTGCTTCGGATAGAACGAGCCGTGCGAGATCGCGCCCACCGTGTGCCCGGCGCGCCCGACACGCTGCAGCCCGGAGGCGACCGACGGCGGCGACTCCACCTGGATCACCAGCTCCACCGCACCCATATCGATGCCGAGTTCCAGCGAGGACGTCGACACGACCGCTTTGAGCGTGCCCTCTTTCAGCATGGTTTCCGTCGTGGCCCGCTCGTCTTTGGACACGCTACCGTGGTGCGCCCGCGCGATCACGGGCGCCGCCTCCCCCGCGAGGTCGACCCCTTTGCCTAGCTGTGCAGGGGGGCGTCGAGTAGCAGGGCTGAGCGCTTCGGGGTCGTGCTCTTTGGCCCACAGCTCGTTGAGTTGGCTGGTGAGCCGCTCTGCCGTGCGCCGCGAGTTCACGAAGACGATCGTCGAGCGGTGCGCCATGACCTCCTGGTACACCGATTCCGCGATGTGCGGCCAAATCGACTTCGGCGCCGGTGGCATCAGCGCCGCGGTCTCCCCGCCGAAGTCCAGGGCGTCGTCGACGATGGCGTCCCCAATTGTCGACGCCTCCTCCGGCACCGGCAGGTCACTCATATCGGCCACCGGCACCCGCACCGCGAGGTCCCAGCGCTTCTCCCCCGGCGACTGGATGATCGTCGTGCGAGGCCCGAGGAAGTCCGCCACGGCCTCCAGCGGGCGCACCGTCGCAGACAACCCGATGCGCTGAAAGTCCCCCGCGAGGCGGCCGAGCCGCTCCAGCGACAGTGCCAGGTGCACGCCGCGCTTCGTGCCCGCGAGCGCGTGAATCTCGTCCACGATTACGGTGTCCACGGTCCGCAGGATGCCCGCGGCCTTCGACGTCAGCATCAAATACAGCGACTCAGGCGTGGTGATCAGGATGTCCGGCGGCTTGCGCACCTGGCGGGACCGCTCCGCTTGCGGGGTGTCGCCCGAGCGCACCGCCACCGACACATCCGGCATGTCCAGCCCCATGCGCTGCGCCACGCGCCCAATCCCGCCGAGCGGGGCCCGCAGGTTATTTTCGACGTCCACACCAAGGGCTTTCAGCGGCGAGATATATAAGGTGTGCACGCCGCCGTGGCTGCTGGTGTTCGCCCCGTCGATTGGCAGGGCCTGCTGCCCGTCGCGTTCCACGAGCGAATTCAGCGACCACAAAAAGGCCGCCAACGTCTTACCGGAGCCGGTAGGCGCTACCACCAGGGCGTTGCCGCCGTCGGAAATCGTGGCCCACGCCTGCTCCTGCACCGGCGTTGGCGCCTCGAATACTTCTTCAAACCAGGTCGCCACCTGCGGTTTGAAGCGTTCGAGGATTCCTTTGGCCATGCCCGCCAGAATACAGATAGTGCAGGCAGGCGAAAAGAAATGGTTCCTTTGGCTGGTTTCGCGCTAAAGTCGAAGCCATGACTGCTCAGTATTCAGACTCTCGGCTGACAAACTTAATCGCGCAAGGCACCGGCGAGATCCTCAAGGGTATTCGCGGTGTTGGCCTTCTCCGCGGACGTGAACTTGGAGAAGCCGGCGATGACCTCGCACAGAACTGGATCGCGCGCGTGCTTGAGCAGCACCGCCCGGGCGATGCATTTCTGTCCGAAGAGGCAGCCGACGACCACTCCCGTCTCAGCAACAACCGCGTCTGGATCGTTGACCCACTCGACGGCACCAAGGAGTTCGCAACCGGCCGCCAGGACTGGGCCGTGCACATCGCGCTCGTCGAAGACGGCGTCCCGACCCACGCGGCGGTAGGTCTGCCGGACCTTGGCGTCGTCTTCAAGTCTTCCGACGTGCGCCACGTCTCGGGGCCGTTCGCAAAGAAGATCGCTATGTCGCGCAACCGCCCGCCGGCGATCGCCCCGTTCGTTGCTGACGCCCTCGGCTTCGAGACCAGCCCGGTCGGCTCCGCAGGCGCGAAGGCAATGCACGTCCTGCTCGGTGACTTCGACGCCTACGTACACGCCGGCGGCCAGTACGAGTGGGACCAGGCAGCACCAGTTGGTGTGTCCATGGCTGCGGGCCTGCACTGCTCGCGCCTCGACGGCTCGCCGCTGAAGTACAACAACAAGGACACCTACATCCCGGACCTGCTCATCTGCCGTCCGGAGCTTGCCGACGACATCCTGGAAGCCTGCGCGAAGTACTACGACGAGCACGGCTCCTTCGAAGGGGTCGTCGCGAAGTGAGCCTGGTGACTCCGTACGAAGACCTCCTGCGCGACGTCCTGGAAAACGGCACCGATAAGGGCGACCGCACCGGCACCGGCACGCGAAGCGTCTTCGGCCGCCAGCTGCGCTACGACCTTTCCGAGTCCTTCCCCCTGCTGACCACCAAGAAGGTGTACTTCAAGGGCGTCGTGGGCGAGCTGCTGTGGTTCCTCCGCGGCGACTCCAACGTGACCTGGCTGCAGGAACACGGCGTGCGCATCTGGAACGAGTGGGCCGACGAAAATGGCGAGCTCGGCCCGGTCTACGGCGTGCAGTGGCGTTCCTGGCCCACCCCCGATGGGCAGCACGTCGACCAGATTTCGCGCGCGCTTGAGCTGCTGAAGGACGACCCCGATTCACGCCGCAACCTGGTGTCGGCGTGGAACGTCTCCGAGCTCGAGCACATGGCGCTGCTGCCGTGCCACCTGCTATTCCAGCTCTACGTAGCCGACGGCAAGCTGAGCCTGCAGGTGTACCAGCGCTCCGCCGACATGTTCCTGGGCGTGCCGTTTAACATCGCCTCCTACGCGCTGCTCGCGCACATGTTTGCACAGCAGGCAGGTCTCGAGGTCGGCGAACTCATCTGGACCGGCGGCGACTGCCACATTTACAACAACCACTTCGACCAGGTGCGCGAGCAGCTCTCCCGCGAGCCTCGCCCCTACCCGCAGCTCAAGCTGCGGAAGGCAGAGTCGCTGTTTGACTACGACTTCTCCGACATCGAAGTCGTCGGCTACGACCCGCACCCGACGATCAAAGCGCAGGTGTCCGTCTAATGCTGGGCGCGATCTGGGCCGAAAGCATCGACGGCATCATCGGCGACGGCGTGGGCATGCCCTGGCACCTGCCTGAGGACCTGCGCCGCCTCAAGGAGATCACGCTGGGCCACCCGATCATCATGGGGCGCAAGACTTGGGACCACCTCCCCATCAAGCCGCTGCCGGGCAGAACAAACCATGTGTTGTCCTCGCGCGAGCCCGGCGAGTGGTCCGACGGCGCCTTCGTGTCCCGCGACATCCCAGATTTGAAGACGTCCGCCTGGATCCTCGGCGGTGGCCAGATTTACGAAGCAACCATCGACGAAGTAGACGTCATTGAACGCACGATCGTCGATGTCCACGTCGCAGACAAGCTCGGAGCGTCCGCCGTCCGCGCGCCCCGCGTCACCGATGACTTCGCTATCGTTTCTGATGGACCGTGGCAAACCTCCGCCAATGGCACCCGTTTCAAGCACCAACGCCTCGAAAGGTTAGGCCCAAAATCATGACCACTCCCGAAACCTCTTCCCACGTCACCATCTTCGCAACCGATTGGTGCCCGTTCTGCAAGAAGCTTCGCGAGCGCCTCGACCGTACCGAAACCCCTTACGACGTCGTTGACGTCGAAGCCGAAGGCGCCGAGGACGCCGCCGCGTGGGTCGAGTCCGTCAACGACGGCAACCGCGTCGTCCCCACCGTCCTCTATTCTGACGGCACGCACGCGACCAACCCTGCCGCGTCCGCTGTTCGCGCGAAGCTGCGCGAACTGACCGGCGAAGAGGCCTAGCACCCGGGCAAATAGCAATGCCGTCGCGGGCGCCCGCGACTTTGGCATCACTTCTGTCCTGCGGTACTGTTAGTCGAGTTGCCCCAGTAGCTCAGGGGATAGAGCACGGCTCTCCTAAAGCCGGTGTCGGAGGTTCGAATCCTCTCTGGGGCGCAAAACACCCCCGCGGCCTGCGCAAATAGGCTGCGGGGGTTTCGCATTTCTGCAAAGAACGCGAATGCACTAACTTATCTGCCCTCTTTGCGCAAGATTTGGCCGGCCCAGGAACTCCTTGACCACGGTCATCATGTCCGACTTCTTCATGTCCGGCAGGTAACAGTGAATGACTGCCAGCGAGATATTGGCGAGTGACATTTCGTCTTCGTATAGCAGGTACCAGCCTTGGTGCGTTGGGTGGAATTTGTGCTTCGAGGCAGCGAGTGAGCGGAAGCCGTAGAGTGGCTCGATCGTCGCACCGGCCTTATCCAGGATGATTTCTACGAGTGATTCCGGCGCATCCGTTCGAGCCAGCGGCGCTCCGGAGAGGGAGACCCATCCAAGTCCTTGCTCGGCGGCGATCCGGGCGCTTTCCGCGAGAAGGAATTCGATGGCTGGCCGGAACCCGTTCGCGTCGCGGCGCATGAAGTCAAGGGTGTAGCCGACGAGGGCGCCGCCCTCGTAGACGGGCAGCCAGCTTGTTACTGCGTGCAGGCTGCCGTCGTCGCCCACTGCGAGGAGGAGTTTGGTGTCCGGGTCGCGGAGCTCGTCGAGCCCGCCCAAGGTGAAGCCCATTTCTGGAAGCGCTTTATCCGCGACCCATTGTTCTGAGAGCGCAACGATGCGCTCACGCATTTCCACTGGGCTTTCGGCCCAGCTCGTCCACACGGCGCGCACTCCCTCTTTTGCTGCGCGGTTGCGCGCGGTTCGGATGTTCTGGAATTTCTTGCCTTTGAACTCGATGTTGTCCGTCAGCAACATGGATTCTTCGGCGACGTGGATGCGTCGGAAGTCGGGGCGAGCAAAGGTGCCAGGCACTGAGTACCACGCGACTCTCCAGCCTTGACGTGCGGCGAACTCTTCAAACGCACTGGCAACGGCTTCTTCTGTCATCGTGCCGCGGTGCACGGGACTTCCGAGTGTGACAGCGACGTTGTAGGAGACGCGGTACGCGACGACGCCTTCTCCGTCGCCGAAGTCCGTCCCGCAGAAAAAGTAGCGGTTTCCGTCCCACAGCCCCATCCACGCGAGGTGGTCACCGGACCCATGAACCAAGATCTCCCGCGCCCGCTCGCGGTCCTGCGCGTGCGCTTCGGACGGCGGCGCGGACAGCACCTTAAACAGCGCAAACAGCGCGGTAATCCAGAATATGATTCCCACCCATTCGTAGAAGATCCACGCCACGGAGCTGATGGGGAACGCATGCGTTGGAGCCAGCACAGCTACCACGGGTGGAAGGTACCTGTTCGGCAGCTCAGCAAGCAGCGCGCCTATCGACGCCCCTCCGAGAAAACCATCCCGCACAACCCAGGCTCCGCAGGTCCACAGTGCTGCGGTTGCTAGCCACGAGCCTCCTATGATCGCCGCACCACGGTACCAGTTGGACGGAACCGTGAACCGGCGGCCAGTGGCAATGAGGACTGCAATGGTGACCAGCCACGGGAGAACGACCAGGATTGTGTTCACAGCGGTAGAGCCGTCTGCTCCCCCACCAATTGTTTGCCAGCAGATCACCGCAATGGATCCAACGCTGACGAGGACGGCTGCCCACCATGCCAGTTTCCTGCCATGCACGAGCCCCAGCGCAAGGATGGCTGACAAAACGATAGGCAAGGCATTCATCAGCAAGGGACCGAGGCCATGTTGACTGTTTACCGCCATCGCTTCCGCGCAGGCGACGGATGTAGCGTCAGCGCACCGCTGGGCTACTAGATGCCCTGCGACTGTCGGCTCCCACATCAGCTTGCTCACTCCTGCGAAAGGGCCTTGCGCGGCGGGGTTGATCGCCGTGATTACTGGCCCGATTGCAACACTGAGAAACAGGGCAGCCACCAGGACCCGTGCTTCCCGCAGCGACATTCTGCGTGGCGTACCTGTGTCCGTGACAAGGACGCCAGCGACGGCTCCTGCGACAATGGCGACAAGTGCAACGACGCCTGAGAGTGAGCCGTCGTAGAGCACAAGGGTCGTCATCATCGCAAGCATCACGAGGCGGAGGCGGCGTCGCCACAGCACGCCCATGAAGGCAGTGGCGAATGCGGCGGGCCCGAAGATCCACGCGACCGGAGACACAAAGGTCTCGTTGGCAAGGTCTGGGCCCCACAGGTTAAAGCCTGCCCGTTCGACGGCGCTGCCAACGATGAAACCTATGGGCAGCGCTACAAATTCGGAAGCCGTCGCCACAACCGCGAAGCGAGCAGAGCCAAGGCGTGCCTCGGCCGGCACTGCGAATAGCAGCGCTGCGACAGTGGCCAGGATGAGCCCGACGAGGTTACCTGCGGTCAGCCCTGCGGTGGCCCAGTGCCAAAGTTCGGGATCAACGGGAAGGCGCAATCCGAAAGCCTCCCGCGGGGCCGCACCCGACAATACGCAGGCGAAATACGTGGCCCACGCAATACTCAAGAGGCCGAGCGTGACTGGAACTTTCCTCAAACAGGTGCTGATCAAGTGTTTCATTGAATTCCTCCGCGTTGAGCAACGAAGTCAATGTCTTGGCGCAATGCCACTCGCCACACTTCGAAACTATGCCCACCTGGCAGCGAGCGAAATGTGGTGCTCATCTCGGCTTTCTGCGCGAGCTCGTTTTGGCGCGGAAGCGCTGCCATAGCCTCTTGGTCACGCTTGCCGGCGGCAAACCTTCCAGCGATTCCCTTGTAGGTCGCAGTCCCGATTGCCTCCTGAAGGAGCGTTTCCGGGTTCACCGCTTGGAACGCTGCCTCGTCGCCGCCGAACAGCACGTCGACGGTCCGTTGGTGCCCGCCTAGGTTCGGTTCCGCCTCACCCGAGTAATCAAGGAACGTCCCGTAGGCCGTAGGATCGTTAGTAATCACTTGGAGTGCGCACGTGCCGCCGTAGCTTAACCCACCAATTGTCCACGTGCGTTGGTCTTCCTTCACACGGAAATTCTCCTTGACCAGCTGTGGGATTTGCTGGGCCAGGTAGGTTTGGATTTGCAGATCCGGGCCGTCCACGCACCCGGGATTCCCAGTGGTTGTTCCTGTACCGTCCGCGCTGACGACAATGGGGGCTACGCCGTCGTGTGCAACTTGGTAGTCGTCGAGCGTCTGTTGCGCCCCGCCTTCGTCAAACCACCGGATTGGGCTGCCGGGGCTTCCCGCGAGCAGCACGAGGACCGGTAGGTGCTCGCCGTGCCAGTAGGCTGGCGGAACGTACACGATTGCATCGCGCAGCGGTGCAGCGGGCAGGGTCACTAGGGCGCCCACTTCCCTGCCGTCGAGGATCGGGGCGGTCGTCATTTCGCGGAACTGATCCAAATTCATGGACACGGTGACCGGGACCGGGCGGAAGGACCCGAGAGTCGGGTACTGCTCATAAACAAGGTTGACCGCGAGGTACGCCAACATCAGAGGAATCACTGCGAGCGGGGCGAGGCGCCACCGCCACCGCGGCGCCAAGAAGATGGTCGCCACCACGAACACGGCAGCTGCACAGCTGGCGTAAATGTGCCATGGAATTGCATCCGGGAACGGCTTCGGCCACACCGCGAGCAACAGGTACGCTGCTGCGAGCAGCGCTGCCGCGATTGCGAGTGCAATGCGCCGGTGCTGACGGCCGTACCACAACGCGACAACCACGGAAGCAGCTAAGGAGAGGTAGATCGCCCAGGTCGCGCCTGTGCTGACCACGGATAACGAACGGATTGCATCCACGGCGAGTAGTTTAAGACGCTATGGCGTTGCTTTCCTACGTGCCACGGATACTTCCATCGCCTTCAACAGCGAACTCCCAGACAACAGGCCGCATCGTTGTGGCCCTCCATGGCACTGGCTCCTCCCCTTTTGTCTTCCGCCGCCTTGCACACGAACTGGAAAAACATGGGATTGGGTTGATTGCGCCTGGCTACGGCCATCGGGCAACGGCAGGTATCGACGCCTCGTCCCAAGAGATTGCGGCGTTCCTCGACAGCCTGGCTGCCCAGCAGGTCGATGTTGTGGGGCACTCGTATGGCGCGCTGATCGGGCTGAGGGCTGTTCAGCTGAGCGCAATCGCCGCGCGCTGCGGCACGATCGTGGGCCTCGGAGCCTCGTGGCGTGGCACGCACGGCATTGCGCGTCTGTTTCCGCCTGGACTTGTTCGGGCAGTGGTTGGCGACGCGTTCGTCGAATTGGAGCATTTCCGGGAGGAGCCAGTGGCCCCTTCCGGTACCGAAATCGTCTCTATCGTTTCGGATGCTGACCGCATTGTTCCAGCGTGGTCGTCACGGTGGGGAGACGTGATCGAGGTGTCTGGTGTATCGCATGCGGCGCTGGCGTTGCGGACGAATGAGATCCTGGCGGCGCTCAGGGTAGTCCCTTCCGACCACAGCTGAGCAGCAACAACCCTACATTGTTGATACGCCACCAATAATCACCTACACTCGCACCTGCAATCATTATTGATGACACGTCAACGAAAGTAGGAATCATGTCTCAGCTCACCGGTACATACAAGCTCGACCCGGCACACTCCTCCATCGGCTTCACCGTCCGCCACGCGATGGTGACGAAGGTCCGCGGCGAGTTTACCGACCACGACGCCACCATCACGCTCACCGACGATCTGGCAGCAAGCACGGCACAGGGCACGGTCCGGACCGCGAGCGTCGATACCCGAAACGAGGACCGCGACGCACACGTGCGCGGCGAGGACTTCTTCGATGTGGAGAAGCACCCGGAAATGACGTTTACCTCCACGGCATTCAACGTAGATAATGCCGGCAACGGCACCGTCACGGGTGATCTGACCATCAAGGGCACCACGAAGCCAGTCACGTTCGAGGTTGAGACCTTCGGCGTCGAGGGGGACCCGTTCGGTAACACGCGCATCGGGTTCGAGGCCAGCACGTCAATTAACCGCACCGATTTCGGTATCGATTTCCAGGCTCCGCTCAACTCGGGCGGCATGCTCGTGAGTGAGAAGGTCGCCATTGAAATTGAGGGCTCCACGATCAAGCAGAGCGCCTAGTCCCTGCCGTACCATCGGGGT
>NZ_JBSZCG010000112.1:0-25250 GCF_054166365.1 Corynebacterium sp. UMB8791
ATGACGACTATCGAAGCTCAGGTACTGCAGTTGGCGAAGGCTGCGAAGCAGGTGGCGCCGGTGATCGCGACGCTACCGACCGTCCGCAAAAACGCTGTGCTGCAGCACGCGGCGCAGGCGCTGGAAGCACGTACTGCGGAGATTCTGCAGGCCAACGCCCGCGACATCGAGGAAGGCCGCGCGGCTGGCATGGACGAAGCGTTGGTAGACAGGCTCGCGCTGGATGAGCAACGCATCGCGGGCATCGCGGACGGACTGCGTCAGGTCGCGAGCCTCCACGACCCAGTTGGGGATGTGGTGCGCGGCGGCACGATGTACAACGGGATCCGGATGCGCCAGGTTCGCGTGCCGCTCGGCGTGATGGGCATGGTCTACGAGGCCCGCCCGAACGTCACGGTCGATGCGTTTGGCCTGGCGCTGAAGTCAGGCAACGTGGCACTGCTGCGTGGTTCGAAGTCGGCGGCGCATTCGAACGCGGCGCTGGTCGCGGTGCTGCAGGACGTGCTGGCGAAGGAGGGGCTGCCAACCGAGGCGGTCCAGCTGCTGCCGAGCGACTCGCACGACTCCGTCACCGCGCTCATCACGGCACGCGGCCTCGTCGATGTGGTCATTCCGCGCGGCAGCGCCCGGCTTATCGACGCCGTCGTTACCCAAGCAACCGTGCCAACCATCGAGACCGGCACCGGCAACTGCCACGTATACGTGGATGCTTCAGCGGACATTCAGCAGGCGATCGACATTGTCGTCAATGGCAAGACGCGCCGGGTGTCGGTGTGCAACGCGACCGAAACGGTGCTGCTTGACGCGGCGTTGCCGGATGCGGACAAGCTGGCCGTCGTAAAGGCACTGCAGGACGCCGACGTGACCGTCCACGGGGACCCGGCAGCACTTGGTGCGTTCGGGGCTTGCGACGTAGTCGAGGCCGACGAGCACGATTGGGCGGAGGAGTACCTTTCGATGGACGTTGCCGTCGGTGTCGTCGACGGCGTTGAGGGGGCCGCGAAGCACATCGCACGCTACTCCTCGGGGCACACGGAAGCCGTGGTCGCCACTGATGCGCGCGTGCTGCAGTACTTCGCGGACCACGTGGATTCGGCAGCCATCATGCTCAATGCCTCGACCGCGTTTACGGATGGCGAGCAATACGGCATGGGTGCAGAGATCGGGATCTCTACCCAGAAACTGCACGCACGTGGACCAATGGCGCTGCCTGAACTGACAAGCACGAAGTGGATCCTGGAGGGCAGCGGGCAGACTCGAAGTTAGGAAAATGGTGTGGGCGGGCTACACTAATGCGCAGTTTCTTCACACCCGGAGTCCAAGGTGTGACTCATCCATAGAGAAGGTGCATAGTGTTCCGCAAAATGCGTACGTTTTTCCGTCGTCGGCTACCCGTGACTGCAGTTGCGTTCGTCGCAGCAGCAGCTGCGGTGGTTACCCCCGTGCTGCCGACGGAGGAAGCGACCGCCCAGCAGCGGTGCCCTTCGGTCGCGGTAATCGCTGCACGCGGCTCCGGTCAGAATAACCAGATTTACCGAACACGCTATGCCGGGGAAGCCCCGTGGACCTCGAATGGTTGGGAGGGGGAGACCATTCGCGCTTTCCTTCGCTATTCGGAGTCGCGCTACCGTGCCACTCACGGCGGGAACTCCCTGATGAAGGACGTGGAAGTCCTCGGTATGGAGCCGCGCTACTACCCAGCGATTTACCCGGATTATGATGTCCCTTCCGTCGCAGCACCCGCGACGCTGCTGCAGGCGCTGGGTTTGGCTATCCAGTACGCGGTGCCGTTGTTTACGATGGCGCGACAGGCTGGCACGGACTTTATGGACTCCGTCAACATTGGGCGCACTGGCGTGATGGCGCTGGTGAACGACTACGAACGCGCGAGCGGGTGCCATCCGAAGTACGTGCTGTCCGGCTACTCACAGGGCGCGATGATCCTGCTGGAGCACGAGCGTGAGCTGGCACGCCGCGGCAAGCTGGCGGGCGTTGTCTACTTTGGCAACCCGATGACTGCCGCGCGTGATGCTGGCACGGTGGGCGTGGCAAACGGCGGTGCAGGCGGCATGCTCGGCTTCCTGCCGTTTAACACTCGCACCGCGGGTGCGACCCGCAACAAGGTCAACTACTGCTTGCCGCTGGATGCAGTGTGCGATCTTTCCGTCCAGGTCCTGCGGGCCGCTGCCCCGACGGGCGGTACCCACGGCCAGTACTTCCTGCGGTGGAACCGGTGGGATGACCAGGTGGCAGACTCTTTTGGTCGCTTTGTTGATCAGGTTCGGTACCGCTAAGAGTTGACGGAAGGACAAGGATACAGTCATGGTTTCGTGGAAGCGGGCAGCGTGTAGCGCTCTTGTAACAGCGACGCTGTTGACCAGTGGGGTGTCGGTTGCGCAGGCTCAGGAGACTGAAGCAGGCGTGGCGGTGCCGACGCCCTCACGCGGGGTATACATCCAGTCGCAGAAGTGCCAGTTCCGGACGGATGGCAAGGGCAACGTACTTGTCGACGCCAACGGGCAGCGCATCCCAGTGCTTGACGAGCATGGCAAGCCGGTGTGTGAAGACCTCAACGCCAGCTCGATGTCATCGATGAAGCAGCGACCAGATTCATCCGCAGAAGGCAAGGAGAAGTTGCCGTGGTGGGGCATCCTGCTCATTGTGCTTGGCTCAATTGTTGGCGTGGGGCTTACAGCGTTCTGGCTCGCTTTCGAGCAGGCGAACGTCTGGATCGGGTAAGCACGTGGCAGAGGCCGTAGCAGCATCATTGCGCGACGCCCGACGAGTGGGCGTCATGGGCGGTACTTTCGACCCGATCCACAACGGCCACCTCGTGGCCGCGAGCGAGGTCGCCGACCGTTTTGACCTTGACGAGGTCGTGTTTGTGCCGACGGGTCAGCCCTGGCAGAAGGCGGATCGGCAGATCACCGACTCTGAAGATCGCTACCTCATGACGGTCATCGCGACTGCCTCGAATCCGAGGTTCTCGGTCTCTCGGGTAGACATTGACAGAGAGGGGCCGACCTACACCCTGGACACGCTGCGGGATTTGCGTGCCCTGTTGCCGCAGGCGGAACTGTTCTTTATCACGGGTGCGGATGCGTTGGCGTCGATAATGTCGTGGCGCGACTGGGACCTGATGTTTGACCTGGCGCAGTTTGTCGGCGTGACGCGCCCCGGCTACGAGCTGAGCGAATCCTTCCTGCCCGAAGACGTGCAGGAGCAGGTGCATTTGATTGAGATTCCTGCGATGGCGATCTCGTCCACGGGGTGCCGCGAGCGCGCCAAAGAAGGCCGCCCGGTGTGGTACCTGGTGCCAGATGGCGTGGTGCAGTACATTGCGAAAAACGACCTATATCGTTCAAGTGGCGAACAGCGCCCTTAGCGTGGGACAATAGGCGCGTTACTGCTATTTTTCATTACTGACGAAGGACTGAGTACTTGACTGCTCTGCAGATCTCTCTTGATCAGGCCGCGATCGCCGCGAAGGCCGCCGACGAAAAGCTCGGCGAGAACATCGGCGTCATCGATGTGTCGAACGTGATCGGCATTACCGATATTTTTGTGATTGTCTCCGCGGACAACGAACGCAAGGTAAACGCGATCGTCCAGGAGATTGAGGACGACATGACCGACGCCGGCTTCGAGCCGAAGCGCCGCGAGGGCGTTCGCGAAAACCGCTGGGTGCTGCTGGACTACGGCAACATCGTGGTGCACGTGCAGCGCAGCCCGGAGCGCGACTTCTACGGCCTGGACCGCCTGTACGCAGACTGCCCGGCAATGAGCGTGGAGGGCCTACCAGCCTACGAACGCCCTGGTGCGTTCGCGGACGGCGAGAGTGTGCGTTCGGCGCAGCAGATTGAAGACCTTCCGCTGGCGGGCGATGCCCCTGAGGACGAGGACGAGTTCTAACACCATGGCGCGACGACTCATCTTGCTGCGACACGGCCAAACCACGTATAACGCCACGTCGAGGATGCAGGGGCAACTCGACACGGAGTTGTCGGAAGAGGGGAGGCAGCAGGCGCGAAACATTGCGCCGGTGTTGACAGAAATGGGCGTCGCCAAGATTGTGGCTTCTGACCTGAGCAGGGCTGCAGTCACGGCGCAGATCGTTGCGGAGCACCTCGAGCTGCCGGTGACCTATGATGGGCGCCTGCGCGAGACGCACCTCGGGCAGTGGCAGGGCAAGACACACGCCGAGGTCGATGGTGCCGACGGCAGCGTTCGCGCCCACTGGCGCAATACCCCAACGTGGGCGCCGCCGGAAGGCGAGAGCCGGATTGACGTCGCGCAACGGGCACGCCCGGTTGTTGACGAGTTGATGGAGCACTTCGACGAGTGGGATGACGCGGCGGTGCTGCTTGTCGCCCACGGAGGTACGATCGCGGCGCTGACGTCGAGCCTGCTGGACCTGGAGATCTCGCAGTACCCGATGATGAAGAGCCTGCGTAACGCGAACTTTGCGCAGCTGCAGGCGTTGCCGCGCTACGGCGAGCCGGACACTGGCGTGCAGTGGTACCTCGAGGCGTGGAACCAGGGGTTGACGGTCTAAATGTCGGTACGGGTTGTTGTTGATTCCTCGGCGGGTTTGCCAGCTGATATTGCCAGTGAGCTCGACATTACGGTGCTCCCGCTGCACGTCATGGAACAGTCTGAGGACGACGAGGTGTCGACGAGCGGGCTGTCGGCCTTGGAACTCGCAGCGGCTTACGGGCGTCAGCTCGAGCGCTCTGGGGACGATGGCGTGGTAGCCCTACACCTGTCGAAGCACTTTTCTTCCACCTGGTCCGCGGCGGTTTCTGCTTCGGGGGTGTTTCCGGGGAACGTGCGGGTGCTCGACACCAGTACCGTTGGTATGGCGGTCGGGGCGGCAGCGATGGCGGCGGCGACCGTCGCGCGCGAGGGGGCGAGCCTCGACGAGGTAGAAGCGATGGCCTCGTCCACGCTGAAGCGCTCGGAGACGTGGTGCTACCTGCACCAGCTGGACTGGTTGCGCAAGTCTGGCAGGATTTCCACGGGGACTGCGGTGTTGTCGGCGGCGTTGCTGGCAACGAAGCCGATTCTGCGGATGCACAACGGCAAGCTCGAGTTAGCAGGCAAGACTCGCACCCAGACGAAGGCGTTTTCCAAGCTCACGGAGCTTGTTTTGGAGCGTGCGGATTCCCAGCCGGTGTTTGCTGCGGTGCAGCATGCGGACGCGGAAGAGTCCGCGCAGCAGCTGGCGGGCATGCTTGATGAGGTGCTGCCGCGGCACTCACGAGTGCTGGTGGAGCCAATGGTCGATGTGCTTGCTGCGCACACCGGGCCCGGCGCGATCGGGCTGTCGGTCGTGTTTGGTTCGCGCACGTAGCGGCGCTGTCAAGGGGGTTGGCTGCGGCTGTGGAGAAGTAGCCTGCACGGGGTGTGCGGTTTGGGGGTTGTCCACAGCGGGTTTGCTTGGTCTGTTGGGGCGAGGACGCCGGTTTTAGCCTGTGGTTATGCAGGTCAGTGAACGGATTCAAGAGCTTACGCGCCCGACTGGTGAGGAGGCGCTGCTGCAGGTGAAGTACCCGACTCCTCGCGTGCACGTTCCGGTGAAGCCGGCGGCCGCGGTGATGGGGGTTGTGATGAGCCTACTGGTGCTGTGGGCGGTGGTGCAGGTCCGCGGCCCGGACGTTGCGGAGGAGGATGCGCCTGTTTGGGAGAACGTTGCTACTGCGACCGATGTGCCGGAGCGCGTGGTGGTTGCGGTGGTGGGGGAGGTGGCAAATCCTGGGCTGGTGACGCTGAACCAGGGTTCCCGCGTGGCGGATGCGCTGGATATTGCGCAGCCGCTCGACCACGCGGACTTGCTGCAGTTGAACCTCGCTCAAGTGCTTGTCGACGGCCAACAGCTCCACGTCGTCGCAATCGGTGAAGGCCCTGCCGCACCGACTGGGGATGGCGCACCTGCGGGGGCGAGCGGCCAGCTTTCACTCAACGGGGCGTCGGCCGCGGAGCTGGTCACGCTGCCCGGGGTGGGGGAGGCGACCGCGGCGGCGATTATCGCGCACAGGGAGGCGAACGGCCCGTTCCAGAAGGTCGAGGATCTGATGCAGGTCAAGGGGATTGGCCCTGCGAAGTTTGAGGCGATTGCGCCGTTGGTGGGGCTGTAAGCGGTGCAGGAGCTTCGGCTGGTGCCCACGGCGCTGTGTGTCTGGATAGCGACGATCGTGGCTGTTGCGCTCGCGCCGTGGGCGGGGTTCGCGGTGATTGTCGCGGCGGTGGTGCTGTGCGGGTGTGCGCGTGCGGTGGGCCAGGCGGTGCTGGCCGGTTCCGGTGGCGTGGCGGCCGTCGTGGTGGCCTGGGTCCGCATCGCGGTGGCGCGGGCGGGGACGTTGCGCCTGCCGGTGGAGGCCACCGTGACGGCTGCCCCAAAGGAGCTTGCCTCTGGCGGGATGCTGGTACGCGTGCGCGCCGGGAGCGGTGGCGCCGAGCTGCCGGTGTTTGTCCGCGGCGGCGTCCCCGATGGCGTGGTCAGCGGTGCGACGGTGCGGGTGGATGGCACGGTGTCGGAGTCGTCGCAGGTGGGCGTCAACCCGTGGGCGGTCAATGGCACGGTCGAGCCGTTGAACGGGCCGACGGGTGCATCCGGGTGGGCGCAGCACGTGCGGGCAACGTTCGCCGATGCGGTGCGCGAGCACGTCGGGGAACACTCGCAGGGCCTCATCCCGGGCATGGTGCTGGGCGACACCTCGATGCAGGGGGCGTCGGAGCAGCAGGCGTACATCGCTACCGGGCTGTCGCACCTCTCGGCGGTATCGGGTTCGAACGTTGCCATCGTGACGACGTTCGCCGTGGTAGTAGCTGCAGCGCTGCGCATCGGACTCTACGGCAGGCTCGTTGCAGCGGGTGCTGCGTTGGCGGTGTTCGCCTTGCTCGTTGGGCCGGAGCCGAGCGTGCTGCGGGCATCGGTGATGGGGCTGGTGGGACTCGTTGCGGTGGTGGCGTCGAGTCAAACGGAGGTCATTCACGCGTTGTGCCTGGCGGTGATTGCGCTCATTTTCTTCGATACCGACTTGGCGCTGCACTACGGGTTTGCGCTGTCGGTGGCTGCGACCGTCGGCATCGTGGTGCTCTTCCCGCTGTTCTACAGGGCGCTCGCACCGACGGCGTTGCCGGACATCCTCGTACGCGCCGTCGCGGTCGCCATCGCCGCCGACGTTGCGACGATGCCGCTCGTGGCCGCGATGGCGGGCCAGGTCTCGCTGGTCTCTGTTGGCGCGAACGTGCTGGTGGCCCCCGTCACGCCCCTGGTGACGGTGCTTGGGCTGTGCGCGGTGGTGCTGGCGGTGCTACCGGGAGGTCTTGAGTCGATCGTGCTGTGGGTGATCTCCCCGCTGACCTGGTGGGTCCACGCTGTGGCTGAACATGGAGCGGCGCTGCCCGCCGCCACAGTTGCTGCGAACCCGGTGACGGTGCTTATCGGCTATGGGTGGGTGGTCGCCGTGTTGTTGCTTGTGCCGTGGCGCCGCCGGACATTGGCGCTGTGCCTGACCTGCGCGGTGGTAGCAAGCGTTTGTTTCGCGTGGCCACGAGGCACCGTTGTGGATCCCGCGACGCTCCGCAGCCACGTCGTGGCCACCAAAGACGACATCCTTCCCATCCCGTCAGGCACCGAGCTCGTCGTGGTACTCGAGGAAGGCAGCGCACCCAAGCGCCCGGCAGCAACCCCGGACGGCATCCCCGTCATCTTCCCCAACCGGGGAGCAGTGCCCGTCCTCTACGCAGATGGGAGGCAACAGCTACGCTAAGAAGCATGCTCAACCCAGTGCACCTGGTCCTCGGGGAAGACGAGTTCCTCGCCGAACGCGCCACCAAAGCCATCATCGCCCAGCTCAGCCCAGCTGCGGAGCGCACCACCCTGCGCGCAGGCGACGTCACCGAAGGCGAACTGGCCATGGCGACCAGCCCGTCACTGTTCGCCGAGGAACGCATCGTGCTGATCAAGAACACCGAGCTGGCAGGCAAGGAACCGCTCGAGATCCTGCTGCGCGCCTGCGTGGACCCGGCGCCAGGTATGACGCTGATCATCGAGCACTCCGGAGGTGGGCGTCAAAAAGCCTATGTGAAGAAGTTCGAGAAGATCGCCGAGGTCCACCGAGCGAACCCGCTGCGCGACCGCGACCGGCACTCGTGGCTCACCCAGGAGTTTAGGCGCTACGGGCAGCGCCCAACCCCGGACACTGTCGCTGCGCTGCTCGAATCCGTCGGCTCTGACCTGCGGGAACTCGCCAGTGCGGTGAGCCAGCTCGTGGCGGACACCGACGGGGAAGTCGACGTAAACGCTGTGCGCAACTACTACACGGGCGTGGCGGAAGTCGCGGGCTTCGACATCGCAGAGCAGGCCATCGCCGGGCGCGCCGACCGCGCGCTCGCCTCCACGCGCCGGGCACTGCAGCTGGGCACGAGTCCAGTGGCGATCGCGGCGGCGCTCGCGCACAAGGTCGGGGACATCGCCAAGCTGTACGGGGTGCGGGGTAACCCGGACCAGCTCGCGCGAACGGTCGGGATGCACCCCTTTGTGGTGAAGAAGACCATGAACGTTGCGCGCCAGTGGTCGGGTGATGCGGTGTCGCAAGCCGTCATCATCGTCGCTGAGCTGGAGTCTACGGTGAAGGGCAATGGCGGGGAGCCGGAGTACGCGGTGGAAGAAGCAGTCCGCAGGATTGCCCAACTCGCGTGATAGCGTAGGAAAACTATGACGCAGCAACCAAACGAGATCCCCGAAGACGTTCAAGCCTTCGCCACCCGCCTCTTTCAGATGGCGCGTGGCGGCGAGGCAACCCTGCTCGATTACGTTGACCAGGGCGTCGACGTCAATCTGGCGAACCAGGACGGAAACTCGTTGTTGATGCTCGCCAGCTACTCCGGGCACCTCGCCCTGACTGAAGGGCTCATCGCGCGCGGCGCGGATGTCAACGCCCTGAACACTCGCGGGCAAAGCCCGTTGGCAGGGACGATCTTCAAGAAGGAAGACGATATCGCCCGTGCACTTATCAACGCGGGTGCCGACGCCACCATCGGCACCCCAAACGCCATCGACACAGCGAGCATGTTCGGTCGCGAGGACCTCATCGACCTGCTTCAGGGCACGCAGCGGTGATCGCGCCGGCAGATCTCGCGGTCATTGTCGGTCTGAACTTGGTCGGTGCGGCCGCGCCTGGGCCCGACGTCATCCTGGTGACGCGTACCGCGACGCGCTCGCGGCCGCACGCGTGGGCAACGACGTGCGGAATCCAGCTCGGTGTGCTGTGGTGGTGCTCGCTGACCGTGTTCGGTGCGGCGGCGCTGCTGACCGCCGTGCCGCGCGCGCTGCAGGTAGTGCAGGTGATCGGCGGAGCGTATCTGGTATGGATGGGTATCAACGCGGTGCGCCAGGGTTGGCGCGACCGGCACAACCCACCCCTTTCCCTCGAGGAAGCAGAGCAGAGGCTCGGTAGCCTGCGAGCCAGCTTTGTTCGGGGGCTGTCTACCAACCTGGCGAACCCGAAAATCGTGCTGGCGTTGTCCGCCATGATTGCGCCACTGCTGCCAGCTAGTCCGTCGTGGGCAACGCAGATTGTGGTGATCTTGTCGCTGTGGGCCAGCTCGTTCATCCTGTTCGGCGTGCTCACGCAGGTGGTGTCTACGAACCGGGTGCGGCGCAAATTACTAGCCGCCGGGCCCGCAATCGATATGGGCTCCGGCGGCTTCTTCTGCGTTGTTGGCGCGCTCCTCGTGGTGCGTGGTCTGCTTAGCGCAGGCTGAGCAGGAAGTCCACGGTGGCGGAGCTTGCAGATGGATCCGTGAACCACGTGTGGCCGCCACCTTCGACGCGCTGCAGCTCAGTTCGGGCGCCACAGGCAGG
The DNA here is from genome assembly GCF_054166365.1 of Corynebacterium sp. UMB8791. Taxonomy (NCBI): domain Bacteria; kingdom Bacillati; phylum Actinomycetota; class Actinomycetes; order Mycobacteriales; family Corynebacteriaceae; genus Corynebacterium; species Corynebacterium sp. UMB8791. Next base: position 9,872 of record NZ_JBSZCG010000112.1, read on the forward strand.
GCTCAACGTGGTGACGTTGCCCAGGCGGGTCTCGGTGGCGGAGCCCGCGATGCAGCCGTTCTTGTCCATGAACAGGTTGAACACGTCGTTGACCGAGCGGAACGTGGCTCCGTGGCGGGTGCCGCCGTCGTAGCCGACGACGTTGTCGTTGGTGCCGTGCATGATGAGCGTCGGCACGGAACCGCTCTTGCAGCCCTCGACGGTCGGGTTGTAATAGGCGCCCGCCACAGAGGCGATACCGTTGACAAGCTCAGGGGCGTGGCAGGCAAGCGAGGCCACCATGCCGCCACCGTTGGAAAGTCCGACGGCGCTCACGCGGTTGCGGTCGGCGCCGAAGTTCTCGACGAGGTCGTCGATAATCGCGCGGGTGTATGCAATGTCCTCGCGCGTCGACGTGCGGGCGTACGGCGCACCCGCCCAGGCCTGGGACTCGCCCTCGGCGTAGACGACGATGGCGCGGCCCGCAGCAGCGGACTCGAGGTGTGCGTAGCCCTGCATCTGGTCGGCGGTGTGCTGCCACCCGCCGTAGCCAATGATGACGGGGTAGGACTTTCCTTCCTCATAGCCCGAGGGCAACACCACATTGTAGGAGCGCGACAGGCCATCAGCGTTGACGGTGCGGCGCTCCTGGGAACCGCGGCGGCCCGGCTCGTGCGAGGAGCCGATCGTGCCGGTGACCGGGCCCAAAATCACAATGGCCGCGACAAGGCCGACGAGCAGCGCCAGCCGGTCCAACCGAATGTTTTGCGGGTTCAACATCTTCTGGAGCTGACGTAGGTCAGGCATCTGCTGTGCCTGCGCTGTAGGGGTGACGGCGGACTGCTCAGGGGCCACCGCTACGGCGCCCAACGTCAGAGTTGTAGCTGTTACTGCTGCGCAAAGCGCACGACGATAGTTCTTCACAAATTCAGTATCGTAGAGCAGATCCAGCAATGTTACGAATGCAAAAAATCCTGCGCACCGGACGGAGCCGGGGCACAGGATTGCTCTGCGCGAAAAACTTAAGCCATCTTGTTCAGAGCGCGAGCCATGTTCGACTTCTTGTTCGCCGCGTTGTTGCGGTGGAACACGCCCTTGGACACAGCCTTGTCCAGCTTGCGGGAAGCGAAACGCAGCTGCTTCTCAGCGGCAGCCTTGTCGCCGGACTCAACAGCCTCACGGAACTTACGGATCTCCGTGCGGACAGCGGAACGGACGGACTTGTTGCGAACGCGACGCTTCTCGTTGGTGAGAACGCGCTTCTTCTGCTGCTTGATGTTAGCCATAATGTGCACCTCTTAAATAAGTTGGTATCGATTGCAATGTCGAAGATTCGGCAACGGGCTGTTGCTGCGTAATGCTTTGAACTTGACGCGAACCCAAGGTCCTGCCCGCGTAGATCACGCACCCGAAACCGGATACAAACAACTCGACTAAGATACCCCACCACGAGAAACGGGGCAAGTGGCAGGCTTACTAGGTCCAGTGGTACGTGTCGCGCAGCCGGTTCGCCACGCGATCGAAGCGCCGGGCGGGGAGGGTGGCGCCTCGCCGGTGGATACTTGCCTCCGGCACGACAAGCAGCAGGTCCAGGCGCAGCCAGCCGGGTTGGCCGGAGGCGTCCCAGTCCCCGGTGCCGATGCCGAGCCACTCCTCAGTGGCAGACGCAGGGTCCGACACCGGCTCCTCGCCGCAGTGGATGAGCAGGGCAAGAACATCGTGGTGGTCGCGTCCGACGACGAGCATCGCGCGTTCCTCCGGGGGAGTCGACGGCACGAGCGCCCACACGACCTCGCCGGGTTCGGCGTTGCCGTCCATGTCCGGACCGTAATACAGGTTCCGGGCGTGCTGTTCCGTAGGTTGGACGTCGATACGCGTGGCGGTGGTGCGGGTCTTGGTGCCGGGGGTGAGCCCGAGGCGCTCGTTGAGCAGCGCGAGCCCCTCCTCGAGGGAGGCACGTCGTTGCTGTTGAAGCTTGCGCCAGAAAACCATGGTGCAAACTTTAAGTGTTTTGCCTGGCCTGGGCAAGGTTGTGTTTCGAAATGGGGCACTGCGAGGTAGAGTGGCACAATTATGGCTGCCCAAAAACGAAATTTCGCGGAAACCACGTTCACGGACCCGGAGCGGATCCGAAACTTCTGCATTATTGCCCACATTGACCACGGAAAATCCACGCTCGCGGACCGCATTTTGCAGCTGTCTGATGTCGTCGAGGCCCGTGAGATGCGTGATCAGTACCTGGACAATATGGATATTGAACGCGAGCGCGGCATTACTATTAAGGCCCAGAACGTGCGCCTGCCATGGACGCCCCGCTCCGGCGAGTACGAGGGCCAGGAGATGGTCCTGCAGATGATTGACACGCCGGGCCACGTCGACTTCTCCTACGAGGTCTCGCGCGCTCTCGAGGCGTGTGAGGGCGCAATCTTGCTTGTCGACGCCGCCCAGGGCATCGAAGCCCAGACCCTGGCGAATCTGTACATGGCCATGGACAACGACCTGGAAATCATCCCGGTCCTCAACAAAATCGACCTGCCGGCAGCCGACCCGGAAAAGTACGCACTGGAAATCGCCAACATTATCGGCTGCGAGCCGGAAGACGTGCTGCGCGTGTCCGGCAAGACAGGTGAGGGCGTCCCGGAGCTTCTGGATAAGGTCGTCGAACTAATCCCGGCACCATCGTCAGAGTTTGACGCCGACGCGCCGGCCCGCGCCTTGATCTTCGACTCCGTCTACGACACCTACCGCGGCGTCGTTACCTACATCCGCATGATGGACGGCAAGCTGCTGCCGAACCAGCAAGTGCAGATGATGAACACCGGCGTGCGTCACGAGATCCTCGAGATCGGCGTGGTCTCTCCAACCATGAAGAAGACCAAGGGGCTCGGCCCCGGCGAGGTCGGCTACCTGATCACCGGCGTGAAGGATGTGCGCGAAACCCGCGTCGGCGACACCGTGACCTGGGCTAACAAGGGCGCAGAGGAGCCACTCGACGGCTTCGAAGAGGTCAAGCCGATGGTGTACTCGGGCCTGTTCCCGGTCTCGCAGGAGGACTTCCCGGCGCTGCGCGAGTCGCTGGAGAAGCTGCAGCTTAACGACGCCTCCCTGACCTGGGAGCCAGAGACCTCCGTGGCGCTGGGCTTCGGTTTCCGCTGTGGTTTCCTGGGGCTGCTCCACATGGAGATCACCCGCGACCGCCTCGAGCGCGAGTTCGACCTGGACCTGATTTCCACCGCGCCGTCGGTCACCTACCGCGTGATCGCCGAGGACGGCTCAGAGCAGATGGTGCACAACCCATCCGACTGGCCGGGAGGCAAGCTGCAGGCGGTGTATGAGCCGATCGTCAACATGACGATCATCGTCCCGCAGGAGTTCGTCGGCACCACGATGGAGCTGTGCCAGTCGAAGCGCGGCACCATGAAGAACATGGAGTACCTCTCGGAGGACCGCGTCGAGCTGCGCTACTACATGCCGCTCGGCGAGATCATCTTCGACTTCTTCGACATGCTCAAGTCTCGTACCAAGGGCTACGCCTCCCTGAACTACGAGGACGCCGGCGAGCAGGAAGCGGACCTGGTCAAGGTGGACATCCTGCTGCAGGGTGACCCCGTGGACGCGTTCTCCGCGATCGTGCACAAGGACTCCGCGCAGTGGTACGGCAACAAGATGACCAAGAAGCTCAAGGAACTCATCCCACGCCAGCAGTTCGAGGTCCCTGTCCAGGCGGCGATTGGATCGAAGATCATCTCGCGTGAAAACATCCGTGCGCTGCGCAAGGACGTGTTGTCCAAGTGCTACGGTGGCGACATTTCGCGTAAGCGCAAGCTGCTGGAGAAGCAGAAGGCCGGCAAGAAGCGTATGAAGGCGATTGGCTCGGTCACCGTGCCGCAGGAGGCGTTCGTCGCGGCGCTGTCGACCGACGAGGCGTAGCCCCTCAGCGCCGAGTGTGGTGGAAATCACCACACATTTTACGGTCTATATCCTTTGTGATGCATCCACCGCGCGAGTGTGCGGTGGATGTTTTTGTGACCTTGAAGTTTCATTAGTGTGCGACGCCTGTTTGTGGCCAGGTGTCGAGTCCGGGCTGCGCCTGAACCTGGGCGCGCCGCAGGCGGAGGAGACGGAAGACGTCGTCGCGCGCGAGGTCACGCCTGAGGACCTCGCGGCATTGCGTGAGGTCCAGCAGCAGCTCGAGGAGCGCTGGGGTGAGACCCAGATCGACCCGACGCTCGAGCGCGTCGAGTACGTCATGGATCTGCTGGGTTCCCCGCAGCGTTCGTTCAAAGCGATTCACGTCGCGGGGACGAACGGGAAGACGTCGACAACCCGAATGATCGAGTCGCTGCTGCGCAGCCTCGGGCACCGGGTGGGGCGCACGACGAGCCCGCATCTGCAGTTGATCACCGAGCGCATCGGGATCGACGGCCAACCAATCCACCCCGCGGACTTTGTGCGCATCTACGAAGAGATTCAGCCGTACCTCGCGATGGCTGACGACCACTTCGGCCAGCCGCTGAGCTTCTTCGAAGCCATGGTGTGCATCGCCTACGCCGCGTTTGCCGACGCCCCGGTGGACATCGCCGTGGTGGAAGTCGGCATGGGTGGCCGCTGGGACGCAACCAACGTGATCGATGCGGACGTCAACGTGATCATGCCGATCGGCATCGACCACACGCAGTACCTCGGCGACACCATCGAGCAGATCGCGGGAGAGAAGGCCGGCATCATCACAAATCCGGACTCCGTCACGGTCATCGCCGACCAGCAGCCGGAGGCCATGCGCGTAGTGCTGGAGCAGACCGTCCAGGTCGGCAGCGCCGTCGCGCGCCTCGGCTCCGAGTTCGGCGTTGAGGAAGCCGGAGTGGCCGTCGGAGGCCAGCAGCTACGGCTGCGCGGGCTCGCCGGCAGCTACGACGACATCTTCCTGCCGCTGTCCGGCCCACACCAGGCCCGCAACGCGGCCGTCGCGCTCGCGGCGGTCGAGGCATTCCACGGTGCGCACGCCGAGCATCCACTCAACATCGAGGCGGTGCGGGAAGGCTTTGCGGCGGTCCGCTCTCCGGGCAGGCTCGAGCGAGTGCGCGCCACACCCACCACGTTTATCGACGCCACCCACAACCCACACGGCGCAACTGCCCTCGCGGAGGCACTACAGCACGACTTCGACTTCACCCGACTCATCGGCGTGCTGGGCATCCTCGGTGACAAGGACGCCGCTGGCATTTTCCAGGCGCTAGAGCCGACGCTCACGGAAGTCGTGATTACGCAGAACTCCTCGCCACGCGCGATGGAGGCCGAAGACCTTGCCGAGATCGCCCGCTCTATCTTCGGCGATGAGCGCGTGCACGTGCAGCCGCACCTGCCGTCCGCCTACGAGCTGGCCGTTGAGCTTGCCGAGGACGCCCTTGCGGAAGTCGGCGTGCAGTCCGGCTCCGGTGTGATCATCACCGGCTCTGTCGTGACCGCGGGGGAGGCCCGCACCATGTTTGGAAAGGACCCAGAGTGAGCAGAGAAAAACGCCAACCGCCGATCAGCCCGCTCGGGCTCGGGCACGAGCCGGTCAAGGACCCAATCGCAGGACTGCGCGGAGTGCTCTCCGGCACGCTGATCATGGAATCGATCACCGTGCTGCTCATCTTGCTCGTGATTCTTAAAGTCGACGGTGGCGCGTACTGGACCACGTTCAACTGGGTGTACATCGTGGTCATCGGCGTCGCCCACGCGGTGATGGCGTTCGCGCAGAAGGTGCCGGGCGCGATGTGGATTAACTTGGCCCTGCAGGTGCCGCTCATCTTTGGGTTCTTCGTGCACTGGTCGGTCACGGTGGTTGGCCTGATGTTCGGCCTGGTGTGGTTCTTCATCGTGAAGCTGCGCTCCGACATTGTGCAGCGCATGCGTGGCGGCTACCTGACCACGCAGCACCTGGACGCCGACTAGAGTTCGCGCCGCAGAATCTTCCCCGCCGCGTTGCGGGGGATGTGATCCGTGAAGGTGACTTCACGGATCTTTTTGTATCCGGCCACCCGCTCGGCGACCCACTCCATGATTTCCTCGCGGCTCAGCGTAGCGCCGTCGGCGACGACGATGCAGGCGCGCGGGACCTCGCAGTCGACCCCGTGAGTGCGCACGATATGGCGGACGACGGCGGCGTCGGCAACCGCGGGGTGGGTGCGCAGCAGTGCCTCAAGCTCGGCGGGGGCGACGTGGAAGCCCTTGTACTTAATTACTTCTTTCGCCCGGTCGACGATGTAGACGGTGCCGTCCTCAGCCAGCGTGACGATATCCCCCGTGTGCAGCCACCCACCACTGATCGTCGCCCGAGTTGCCTCCGGGTCGTTGCGGTAGCCCCGCATCACTTGCGGGCCCCGGATGAGCATCTCACCGGGCTCGCCGGGGGCGACGTCGTGGCCGTCGCGAAGGTCGACGATGCGGAACTGCGTATTCGGCACCGCGAACCCAATCGAGCCCGGCTTCGACCTCCCGGCAATGCCTACGTGGGTCACCGGAGACGTCTCCGTGGTGCCGTAGCCCTGCAGGATCACCGTGCCGAGCCGCTGCTCAACGCTGTCCGCCAACGCATCGTCCAGCGGGGCGGCGCCGCACACCATGAACCGGGAGTCCGCGAACGCCTCCGCGGTCGCCTCAGAGTGTCGTGAGAGTGCGAGCGCGATCGGCGGGGCAATAAAGCCCAGCTCAATATGGTGGCTTCGCTGCGCCTCAATAAACGCTCCCAGGTCGAAGCCTGCCATCGTGTGAATATGGTGGCGCGCGTAGAGCGACGACAGCAGCAGCGTGTTCAGCCCGTAGATGTGGGCGAACGGCAGCGGCGCCAGTGTCGGGGTGCCCGCGCCGATACCGCTTGCGCGAAGCGCGGCCGAAAACTGCAGCATGTTCGCGCACAGGTTGCGGTGGGTCAGCTCGACGGCCTTCGGCAGGCCGGTGGTACCGGAGGAAAACGCAACCGCGGCGATATCTTCCAGCCCGGCTGGGGAGGCGCTGCGCTCGGCAGGTTCGGTGGGGGCGATGGGGACGTCGAGAAGAACTTTGGCCTCGGCGAGCGCGCAGAGGTGGTCACGTTCGGCCGCGGTGAGACTCGTCCCCAACAAGCTTGCCGACGCCCCCACCTGCACCAACGCGAGGAAAGTGACTGCGAAATCGATGCCGTTGGGCAGCTGCACTGCGACGCAATCCCCGGGACCGATGCCGCGGCTGCGCAACGTGGCGGCGAGCGCCAGCACCTCCTGGTGAAGCTGCGCATAGGTCACGCTTCGCCCCGTCTCGACCTCCGTGAGCGCCGGCGCCGACGCGTGCTCGCCGAGGTTGCCGAAGAGCAGATCGGTGATGGAGCGCGCTCGCGTGCCGACGTCCGGAATTGGCGGCAGGGGACTCTCATATGTCATGGAGCAAACTTTAATCACCCCCACATCAAGATGTTCGCACCCGGTGGTTGTTGTTTAGTAGGGTAGGGAGACATGACTGAACGTACACTGATTTTGATTAAGCCAGACGGCGTTGCAAACGGCCACGTCGGAGAGATCATCTCCCGCATTGAGCGTAAGGGTCTCAAGCTGGTCGAGATGGACCTGCGCACCGCAGACCGTGAGACCGCTGAAAAGCACTACGCAGAGCACAAGGACAAGCCGTTCTTCGGTGAACTCGTTGACTTCATCACCTCTGCTCCGCTGGTAGCGGGCATCGTCGAGGGCGAGCGCGCTATCGAGGCTTGGCGCCAGCTCGCCGGTGGCACCGACCCGGTTGCCAAGGCAACCCCTGGCACCATCCGCGGCGACTTCGCCCTGACCGTTGGCGAGAACGTCGTCCACGGTTCCGACTCCCCAGAGTCCGCCGAGCGCGAGATCGCAATCTGGTTCCCGAATAAGTAAGAACCACGCTTCAGCCGCCCATCCTGCTGTGTATGGCAGGGTGGGCGGTTTTGTTGTGTTGGCGGTGGCGTTGGAATAGGCGCAGCCGGCGTCGTGTGTCACAATGGAGGCAAGCTTTTTACAACTTTCTGTAGGAACGTGTGTCAGCCGTGTGGCAGCGGCAACGGCTTCGCGCCCGGTTGACGCAGCTTGCAGATGCAAAAATATAGGAGCACGTACGTGGCGAAAAAATCTCATACCGAAATTCAGGACTTTGATCGATCAACCCTGAAAGACAAGATGCGGGTGTTCCAGCTCGCGAAGGCGTTGGGGGTGGCGTCGAAAGACGTTGTGGTGGCGCTGACCGAGCTGGGGATTACAAAGGTTGCGCAGTCCTCGATTACTCGGGAGGAAGCCGAGAAGGTCATCGATGCGCTGCAGCAGCCCGCGGACAAGGCTGAGGCGAAGAAGTCGAAGGATAGCAGCGATGAAAAGATCCGCGAGCGGGTGCGCAAGGACGTAGAAAACGAGATCCACCAGATCGAGGAGAAAGTCGACGCCACATTCGAGGCCGCCGACGAGCCGGAGCAGGAACCAGAGCAGGAACCAACACCAGAGCCTGAACCGGAGTCTGCACAAGAGCCGGAGCCCGAACCTGAAGAGGAAGCAGCGGTCGAATACGCGCCGATCTTCAAGGCGCCGACGCGTCCAAAGCGCCGCCGAGCAGTGCGCACCTCCGAACCGAAGGAAGCGGATGAGGATGCGGCACCGAAGGTGGAAGTTGAGGAGCCCAAGGAGGAAGAACCTAAGGTCGAGGTTATTGACGAGCCGAAGGGGATCAGCGGTTCCGCCCGTCTGGAGGCGCAGCGTCGTCGGCGGAGTGAGCGTCGAGAAGCGGAGCGCCAGCGCTCCCGCATTGTTTCTGAGGCGGAATTCCTCGCGCGGCGCGAGTCGGTGCACCGCACGATGGTGGTGCGCGAGCGCGACCGCAACGACGGCCCAGGCCGCATCACGCAGGTAGCGGTCCTGGAAGACGGGCTGCTTGCGGAGCACTTTGTGTCCACGGACGATAACGCGTCGATCATCGGCAATATTTACATGGGCCGTGTCCAGAACGTGCTGCCGGGCATGGAGGCGGCGTTCATCGACATCGGAACCGGGCGCAACGCGGTGCTCTACGCCAGCGAGGTTGACTGGAAGGCTGCGAAGCTTGGCGGAAAGAAGCGCAGGATTGAGCACGCGCTGAAGTCCGGCGACCAGGTGATGGTGCAGGTCTCGAAGGATATTAACGGGCACAAGGGTGCTCGCCTGACAACGCACATTTCGCTGGCCGGACGTTTCCTCGTGTACGTGCCGGGTGGCCGTAACGCCGGGATCTCCCGCAAGCTGCCCGTCACCGAACGCAAGCGCCTCAAGGGCATCCTCAACGAGGTTGTGCCTGGCAAGGGTGGGGCGATTATTCGTACGGCTGCCGAGGGAATGTCGAAGGAAGCGATTGCTGAGGACGTCCAGCGCCTGCACAAACAGTGGGAAATGGTGCAGGAAAAAGCAGAAGCCGCGAAGAACGGGAAGGGCTCGCGCCCGGTGCTGCTCTACGAAGAGCCGCGCCTGATCGTCCGCGTCGTCCGCGACGTCTTCAACGAGGACTTCTCTGAGTTGATCATCGACGGCAAGAAGTCCTACAACATTGCGCACGCTTACCTGCAGTCCGTCGCGCCTGACCTGTTGGACCGCGTAACCAAGTTTGACCGCTCCGAACACGACGGTGCCGACGCCTTTGCGGAGCACCGCATCGACGAGCAGGTCCAGAAGGCGCTTGCCCGCGTGGTGTGGCTGCCGTCGGGCGGCACGCTCGTTATTGAGCGCACCGAGGCCATGACGGTGATTGACGTCAACACCGGCAAATTCACTGGCTCCGGCGGCAACCTCGAGGAGACGGTCACCGCGAACAATTTGGAGGCCGCGGAGGAAGTCGTCCGCCAGCTGCGCCTGCGCGACATCGGCGGCATGGTGGTCATCGACTTCATTGACATGATCCTGGATGAAAACAAGGAGCTGGTGCTGCGTCGCCTGAAGGAAACGCTGGGCCGTGATCGCTCCCGCCACCAGGTCTCCGAGGTCACCTCGCTCGGCCTGGTGCAGCTGACCCGCAAGAAGCTCGGCGATGGTCTGCTTGAGACCTACTCCAAGCCGTGCGAGTGCTGTGGTGGCCGCGGTGTGATCATCACCGAGGAACCTGTTGAGCACGCGACGTACAACCCGGAGGAAGACGACCTGCAGCACCGCGGTGGCCGCGGCAAGCGTCGCGGGAAGTCGAACGGCGAGCGTTCCAACAAGAAGGCGGAGGAGAAGCGCCGCAGCAAGCTGGACGAAAAGGCGATCGACGAGCTGGTCGGCTCGGTTGTGTCCGAAGACAATGAAGCACACGAGGACAACGACGAGCCGAAGCCGCCTGTAGTAGGTGAATCCTCCAAGCGCGAGTCCGGTTCGCGCCGCCGTGGGCGTCGAGGCACGGGCCGCGGGCGTGGGCGCGCGCAGGAACAGGACAAGCCACAGGACAAGCCACAGGAGCAGGCTCAGGAGAAAGGCAAGCCCGAGCAGACGTACGAGGAGGCCGTCGACGCCTTCGAGCGCTCCCCGCGCCGGAAGCGAGCGACCCGCGGTAACTCCCGGTCGGACCACAAGCCAAAGCGTGAAGACTTTGAACGCCAGGAGCACGTTAAGGAACCTGCGAAGGAAGCTCCACGCGAGGAAGCGCAAGAGCAGCCGAAGGTGAAGGTGACGGAGTCTCCTCGCCGGCGCGGGCGTCGGCGCGCAGTGCGCAAGACGTCCCAGCCGCAGCAGCAGGAGCAACCGAAGGCGAAGGAAACGAAGCAGAAGGCAACCAAGCCTGCGACGAAGAAACAGGAGTCGAAGGCGAGTGCGCGGCGCAGGCGGCGACGCGCGACACGCCGAACCTCTTCCAAATAGAGGGACAGAGGGGTGCGGTTTGATAATCGCACCCGCTTCTGTGTAGTATTTGACAGTCGCTGTTTTGGGCTGTGAAGCCGCGCCGTTTACGCATGCAGGCACGGTGGAACACGAAAGGCCACAAAGCGCTAGAGAACTGTACCAACTGTCTTCTATGCATGCGGGGAGACACAACGAGTTTAGATAAGGGGTAACCCTCTATGTACGCGATCGTCAAGACTGGCGGCAAGCAGTACAAGGTTGCCGAAGGCGACCTCGTCAAGGTCGAGAAGATCGAGGGTGAAGCGGGCGACAAGGTTGCCCTCACCCCGGTTCTGCTCGTCGATGGCGCGGATGTCACCGCAGGCCCTGATGCTTTGTCCAAGGTTTCTGTTGAGGCTGAGATTGTCGAGCACGGCAAAGGCAAGAAGGTCGACATTCTGAAGTACAAGAACAAGACCGGCTACAAGGTCCGCCAGGGCCACCGTCAGCCACAGACAACCATCAAGATCACTGCTATCAAGTAAGACTTGCACTAAGGAGAAATAGACAATGGCAACGAAGAAGGGTGCATCAAGCTCCTCGAACGGTCGTGACTCAGAGTCGAAGCGCCTCGGTGTGAAGCGTTTCGGTGGTCAGCAGGTAAAGGCGGGCGAGATCCTCGTTCGTCAGCGCGGCACCAAGTTCCACCCAGGCGACAACGTCGGCCGCGGTGGCGACGACACGCTGTTCGCACTGGCAGCTGGCGCAGTCCAGTTCGGCATTAAGCGCAACCGTCGCATCGTCAACATCGTCCCAGCGGACGGCGAAGGCGTTTCGGCAGAGGTGCTCGAGGCTGCAGAGGCAGCTGGCGTCGCACAGGAAACTGCGTAACCCGTAGCAATACTTGAAACACCGCACACCCCGACCGGGTGCGCGGTGTTTTTCTTTCCCACAACCCGGTACCCTCCACTACTAGAACTCTTTTGCAAGGAAGGCGGAACTAATGGCCCAATTTGTTGACCGCGCGGTGCTGCACCTCCAGGCCGGTGACGGCGGACATGGCTGTGTCTCTGTCCACCGCGAAAAATTCAAACCCCTCGGTGGTCCGGATGGCGGCAACGGCGGCCACGGTGGCGACATTGTGCTGGAGGTGTCCAACCAGGTGCACACGCTGTTGGACTTCCAGTACCGCCCGCACGTTAAGGCGAAGCGCGGCGGCAATGGCGAGGGTGATCACCGAAACGGCGCCCGCGGAGAGGACCTTATCTTGGAGGTCCCAGTTGGAACCGTTGTGCGTAGTGAGGACGGGGAAATCCTCGCCGACCTGACGGTGCCGGGCACCCGTTTCCTTGCGGCTGAAGGCGGCTTCGGTGGGTTGGGCAACGCGGCTCTTGCCACCGCGAAGCGGAAGGCCCCGGGCTTCGCGCTCAAGGGTGAGCCGGGCGAAGCGCACGACTTGATCCTCGAGCTGAAGTCCATGGCGGATGTGGGGCTAGTGGGGTTCCCGTCGGCGGGGAAGTCCTCGCTGATTTCGGTGCTTTCGGCCGCGAAGCCGAAGATCGCGGATTACCCCTTTACGACGCTCGCTCCGAACCTTGGCGTGGTCAACGTCGGCGACGATACGTACACTATCGCGGACGTGCCGGGCCTCATCCCGGGGGCAAGCCAGGGCAAGGGCCTGGGTCTGGACTTCCTGCGCCACATCGAGCGCACCGCGGTGCTCGCGCACATCGTGGACGTAGCCACGATGGAGCCAGGGCGCGATCCGATCTCTGACATTGAGGCGCTCGAGCACGAGCTTGACTCCTACGCCGACCAGCTTGACCTGGACTCTGGCCTCGGTGACCTGCGTGAGCGCCCTCGCATCGTCGTGCTGAACAAGATGGACGTGCCGGAGGCCCGGGAGCTCGCCGAGTTCTTGGAGGACGACATCAAGGAAAAGTTCGGCTGGGATGTATACATGATCTCCACCGCGACCCGCGAGGGCCTTGACCCGCTGAAGTGGGCGCTGTGGAACATCGTGGAGCGTGCCAGGAAGCGACGCGTGAAAGCCGAGAAGGCAACTCCTACGGAGGTGCTGCGACCGAAGGCGGTTGCGCCAAGGCGCCGTGGGCACGCGCAGGAGGGCGGCATCGAAGTTGTTCCTGACCCGATGTGGCCGGGCGGCTGGCTGGTCACTGGTGAGAAAGCAGAGCGCTGGATTCGCCAGACCGACTTCGAAAACGACGAGGCGGTCGGCTACCTCTCGGACCGCCTGAACAAGGCCGGCGTGGAGGACCAGTTGCGCAAGATCGGCGCGAAGGAGGGTGACACCGTCACCATCGGCGAGATCTCGTTTGATTGGGAGCCATCGCGAGCGGGTGACCCAACCATGGCGGGACGTGGCCAGGACGCCCGACTCTACGACACCACGCGCGCGTCCGCATCAGAGCGCAAGCGCGCGTCCCAGGCGCGCCGCGGCCTTATCGACGAGTTCGATTTCGGCGACGGGGAGACAGCCGACCGGGAACGTTGGCAGGGTTAGCGCTACACTGAGCTGCTATGAACGCAGCAACAACTACGGAGGCGCAGCTTCGCGAGCACATTGCTGGTGCGAAGCGGGTCGTCGTCAAGCTTGGTACCTCCTCACTGGTCAATGAGGATTCCTCGGTGAGCAGGGTCAAGATTGACCGCCTCGTTGATGCGCTGGTGGACCGCATGGATGCGGGCACCGACGTCGTGGTGGTGTCCTCCGGCGCGATCGCGGCGGGCATGAGCCCTCTGGGGCTGCGAACGCGCCCGCGCGACCTTGCGACGAAGCAGGCCGCCGCGGCCGTGGGGCAGGTGCACCTCGCACAGGAGTGGGGTGCTTCCTTTGCTCGGCATGGCCGCACGGTGGGCCAGGTGCTGCTGACGCAGGCCGATGCCGGCGTGCGGGAGCGCGCGCGGAACGCCCAGCGCACGATCGACAGGCTGCGGCAGCTGGGCACTGTGCCGATCGTGAACGAGAACGACACGGTGGCGACCTCCGAGATGCGCTTCGGCGATAACGACAGGCTCTCGGCGATTGTGGCGACGCTCATCGGAGCCGATGCGCTCGTGTTGCTTTCAGACGTCGACGGCCTCTACGACCGCAACCCGGCTGACCCGGGGGCGCGCTTTGTCTCTGAGGTCCGCACCGGCGCTGACCTCGAGGGCGTCGTGGCCGGTGACGGTGGTGCGCTCGGGACCGGGGGGATGGCGGCGAAGGTGTCGGCGGCGCGGCTCGCAGCCCGCGGCGGAGTGCCAGTGCTGCTGACCAGCGCGACCAAAATCTCGCAGGCGCTGCAGGACGCAAGCTGCGGAACCGTATTCCACACCCGTGAGCAGTCAACGCTTAGGGCATGGAAATTCTGGGCGCTCTACGCCGCGGACGCCGAGGGTGTGCTGCGCCTGGATAAAGGCGCCGTGCAGGCGGTCACCAGTGGGGGCACGAGCTTACTCGCGGTGGGTATCACCGACATCGAGGGGGACTTCCACGCCGGTGACATCGTGGAGATCCTGGGGCCCGACTCGGAAGCCGTCGGGCGCGGCGAGGTTGCGTATGATGCCGCGGAGCTTGCCGGCATGTTGGGCAAGCACACGGATGAGCTGCCGGAAGGGCAGCGCAAACCCGTCGTGCACGCCGACTATTTATCAAATTTCGCCACCCGTCTGTAAATACACGCTAGGTTGGGGTGCATGAAATTTGCATTCTTACCGAAACCTTGGGACGCAGTCGTCGATGACCTGACAGATCACGGCCACACGTTTGTGGACCTCGACGAGTCTCCAGACGTGTTGGTGTTTCGCGGGAATCCGGAAGATTTCCCAGAGGAATTACCGCCGAGCGTGAAGCTTGTGCAGGTGGCGTATGCGGGCGTCGAAAAGCTGGTAGAGGCAGGGGTGCTCGATGTCGATGTGCCGGTGGCTAATGCCGCCGGGATATACGACGACACTGTGGCCGAGGCGGCACTGGCGCTGCTGTTGGGGGTGCTGCACCGGCACAAGGCGGTGACGCCGCAGTGGAACGACAGGCAGCTCAACGAGGAGACGGACTACCTGTTCGACAACAAGAAGGTCGCGGTGATTGGGGCGGGTGGCATCGGTAAGATGCTGATCCGCTTCCTCGAGCCGTTCGGGCCGGAGATTATTGCGGTGAACCGCTCCGGCAACCCGGTGCCGGGGGCCAAACGCACCGTGGCGATGTCCGAGGCGCAGGATGTGTGGTCGGAGGCGGACTACTTCGTGCTCATCGCGCCACTGACGAAGCAGACGCACCACCTCGTCAACGCGGAGGTGCTGCGCGCGATGAAGCCGAACGCGGTGGTGGTCAACGTTGGCCGTGGCCCACTGATTGATACGGAGGCGCTGACCAAGGCCCTGCAGGATGGCACGATTGCTGGCGCTGGCCTGGACGTGACGGACCCTGAGCCGCTGCCGGAGGATCACCCGCTGTGGCAGATGGACCGCTGCCTGATTACCCCGCACACCGCGAACATCCCGCGCTACATGCAAGCGCGCGTGGGTGAACTGACACGCCGAAACTGGGAGGCACTGCAAGAGGGCCGCCCGTTGCCGACGCAGATTGATGTGGAGGAAGGATACTA